>DASRLB010000395.1:0-9934 GCA_035648695.1 Acidobacteriaceae bacterium
CCGGGCGGGGGGCTGTTGCGGTCGGCTGACACGGTGGAGGCGGGGGATGAGGTAACGGCGAGGCTGGCGAAGGGGTCGTTGAGGGCGGTTGTGTCGGCGAAGGAATGATTGGTGCAGTCGCGGGAGATGACAAAGTTCGGGCAGGCCGGTTTCCTCGGCTCGATGTTAGGTAGCATCAAACAGGGAACACTTCCGAGGGCCAAGAGATGCGAAAGATGTTTGGGACAGATGGGATACGTGCGGTGGCGGGCGAGGCTCCGCTGGATAAGCGCACCGTATTCGCCGTGGGGCGCGCGCTGGCGCATTCGCTGGGCAAAGACCCGCGCGTGGTGATCGGCATGGACACGCGGGAAAGCGGGCCGTGGATCGCCGCGACCCTCGCCGCGGGGCTGCGTGCCGGCGGGGCGGAGGTCGAAAGCGCGGGTGTGATTACGACGCCGGCCATTGCGCTGCTGGCGCGCAAGCATGGGTTCAGCGCCGGGGTGGTCATTTCGGCTTCGCACAACCCGTGGCAGGACAATGGGATCAAGATCTTCGGCGGCGATGGCCACAAGCTCGCCGACGCGGTGGAGATGGAGATTGAGCGCGAGATCGAGCGCGTCCATGCGGAGAACGACACGGCGGCGCACGACGACGTGCTGCCCGAGGTGAACGAGTCGTACCGCGCGGAGTATGTGCAGTTCCTGCTGGAAGCGGTGCCTGGGCTTTCGCTGGACAACCGGACGGTGGTGATCGACTGCGCGAACGGGGCTGCGAGTGCGGTAGCGCCGGAGTTGTTTGAGGGACTCAGAGGAACGGTGAAGGTGACACACGCTTCGCCCAACGGACGCAATATCAACGAGAAGTGCGGGGCGCTGCATCCGGAGATCGTCGCGGCGGAGGTGAAGCGGTACGGCGCATCGATGGGCATGACCTTCGACGGCGATGCGGACCGGGCGCTCTTTGCCGATGAGCGCGGCAATGTGGTGAATGGAGACGCCGTGATGCTGGCGTGCGCGCGCGACCTGCAGGCCCGTGGGCTGCTGGCCGGCGATACGGTGGTGGCGACGACGATGTCCAATATGGGGCTGGAGGCGGCGTTCAAACGCTCTGGAATTTCCATGCTGCGCGCGCCGGTGGGCGACAAGTATGTGTTGGAGGAGATGAAAAAATCGGGCGCTTCGCTGGGCGGCGAACAGTCCGGGCACATTCTCTTCCCCGCCAAGGCAACCACCGGCGACGGACTGCTGACCGCGCTCCTGGTGCTGGACGTGGTGCATCGCAGCGGCAAGACGCTGGGCGAGTTGATCGCCGACCTGGAGAACTTTCCGCAGGTGATTTTGAACGTGAAGGTGCGGGAGAAGAAGCCTCTGGACGGCTTTCCTTCCGTGGTGGATACGATCCGCGCCGCCGAAGAGGAGTTGAAGGATTCGGGGCGGGTGGTGATCCGTTACTCGGGCACGGAGGCGCTGGCGCGGGTGATGATCGAGGCCCAGAGCGAAGAGGCGATGACGCGGCACGCCGAGGCAATCGCCGGGGCTATCCGCGCGGAGCTCGGTGTCTAACGCTAGAGCGAATCCGACAGGGTGCATAGAGCTCTTTCGCGGGCGCCATAGCGGAGTAGCGGCGGGCTTCGGCCTGCGGTAAAGGCGTACCGATAGGACCGGCTTCAGCCTCGGTCTGCGGAGATCTCTACATCAAAGAGGAATCCGCGCTAAGTCCTGTCGACAAGGAAGTTTGACCCATTCAGGGAGCAGGGGAGAAGAATAAGCAGTATTTGCAAGGCGGTTGGCCCACAGGGTTGCCAGTCGGAGATACAATTTCTGCAACTTACATCGGTCAACTCCGAGGGAGCTCTCATGTCCAGCAGCCCATGCCCAAATCATTTGACACTCACCATCCAACACAAGTCCAACGCGGTAATCGTGCTCTGCGCCGGCAAGCTGCTGGCGGAATCCAGCGATGTCCTCTATGGTCCGGTCTCGCAGCTCATGCCAGATCACAAGCGCATCATCCTCGACCTCTCCGACCTCACCCAGATGGACAGCATGGGCCTCGGCGTGCTCGTCGGCCTCTACGTCAGCGCCAAGGGCAAGGGCTGCTCCCTGGAACTCCGCAACCTCGGCAAGAAAGTCCGCGAGCTTCTGATCATGACCAACCTGCTGCCGGTCTTCTCGGCCGTCGGCGAACACAGAAATTGGATGTAAACCGCCCATTTGACGAGGTCGCGGCGGCCCGGATGGTCCGCGGATTAACCGGAAGTTATACGAAGTTGCAGACACCCTCATCTTTCAACTTCATAATTTCAGAAGATTTAGAGGGCCCATTGATCGCGCCACGTTCTACAACGAAGGTTGTCGGGCAACCGCTCCTGACCGGTCCCGCTACAACTAAGAACATGGAAACGGCATCGACTCAACCTAGATCGATGACTGGAGATCCTCTAGCTAGACCAAGCTAATAAAGGCTCTTCCAGATTTCTTTGCAGGTGATTGATGAAGTCTTCTTCCGGTTCATCGGTTCCGGCCAGCCGTCTGCGACGGCTTGGTCCTGGACTTATTACAGGCGCCTCCGACGACGATCCCAGCGGCATCGCCACCTACAGCCAGGTCGGCGCACAGTTTGGGTATGGGCTGGCGTGGACGATGCTGTTCAGCCTGCCGTTCATGATCGCGATCCAGGAGATCAGCGGGCGCATCGGTTGTGTCACCGGGCACGGCATTGCCTCGAACCTGCGGCGAAACTATGCTTCGTGGATCGTTCGCTCGGTTGTGGCGCTGCTGCTTATCGCCAATACGATCAACGTCGGCGCGGACCTTGGCGCGATGGGCGCGGCGCTGAAACTGCTGCTCGGCGGAAATATGCATTTCTACACCATCGCGTTCGGCGTGGTGTGCGTCGCGGCGGAAATATACATCACGTATGCGCGGTACTCGTCGGTGCTCAAGTGGCTGACGCTTTCGCTGTTCACGTACGTCGCCGTCGTCTTCGCGGTGCATGTGCCTTGGAAGCTCGCGCTGTTGGCGACGTTCGTTCCGCATATGAAATTGAATGCGGCCAGCGCGACGGCGCTCGTCGCGGTGCTGGGCACGACGATCAGCCCTTACCTTTTTTTCTGGCAGTCGGCACTTGAAGTGGAGGAACGCAAGCGCAACGACAAGTCGACTGCTCCCATTGAGTGCGGCGCCGCGAAAGGGCAGTTTCGACGCATCCGCTTCGACACCGCGACTGGCATGGTGGTCTCCAATGTCATTGGCATCTTTATCATCTACGCGACGGCGACGACGCTCCACGCCAGCGGGCTTACGAATATTCAAACCTCGTCGCAGGCGGCTGAAGCGTTGCGGCCGATTGCCGGGAAACTCACGTTCGTAGTGTTTGCTGCCGGCATCATCGGGACCGGCCTGCTGGCGGTGCCGGTGATGGCGGGCTCGGGCGCCTATGCACTCGCCGAGACCTTCCGGTGGAAGGAAGGGCTGAATCGGAGCCTGTTCCAGGCAAAGGCTTTTTACACCACGATCGCCGTATCCACGCTTGTGGGCATCGCACTGAACTTCACAAGGCTGAACCCGGTGAAGGCACTCTTCTGGGCCGCTGTGGTGAATGGCGTGCTGGCCGCGCCGGTGATGGCAGCGATCATGGTGATCGCTGGAAATAAACGCATTATGGGTGGGCTTACGCTGCCGGTTCCGATGTTAATCATGGGTTGGGCCGCCACTCTCATCATGTTTGCGGCGAGTGTTGGATTGTTCGCACTTTGATCGCAAGGCGACCGCATGGCCATTCGAGGATTAAATGTCGGAGCAATTCCGACGCGAGGCGACGCATGACGGCAGTGGCGCGGGACTTATCGCCGCGGGAACACTGAAAGTCCCGGTAAGAGCGGTTGCGCCGCTGGAGGACGCGGAACTGGCCTATAACGGCAAGCTGAAACCTCAGACGGGCTATGGCCGATTCCGTGTCCACAAGGAAATCGCGAAGTTCTGCTTCCAGCACCATTTTGGGACAGCGGCCATCGTCAGAAACGAAGGACCGCACCTGCACCGAGCCGAAGGAGATTCTGCACATTGTTGGAGTTGTTTGGAAGTGTTGTGCGAAGATAACCGGCATCGATCATGCGGACTGAAAAGTGGTGCGACACGCGCCAATCAAGTCCTCCGCCCAACTGCCACGCAAAACTGTTGGCGCTCGGATTCGTGCCCGAGTTTGTAGGGAACAGGCTGTCCGACCCGTGCGCCAATCCAAACAAACCTTCGCCGTAAAAGGAAACTTTCTTCGCTGCACGCCAGCGATAACGCGGCCCCACTGTCGTTGTGGTCAGTACAAGCGGGACGCCGCTCGAACCAATGGAAGCGGTATGCGAGCCCGTAAAGTCCGCCGCGAGTCCCAGGCCGCCCCGCAGATTGAACCCAAGTTGCGCGGAGCCGCCTTCCATCCAGAAGTTCTGTCCCGTATTCGCTCTGAGCGAGCGTTGACTGGTGAAGGTTATGCCGAGGTCGACACGGGGCGGCCCCTGAGCCGAAAGAGCGCTCGTGCAAGTGAGCAGCAGCATGCAGAGCGCGATGCGGGATAGGGTTGGCACGTGCGATGGTCTCCCAGGTGTGCTCGAAGTGGAACGCATTTACTCCACCGTCAGTGTGACAGTGGCGACGTGTTGTAGCGTGAGCCCGTTGGCGCCGGTTGCGGTCCCGATAACGTTGATGGTGTACGTATGCTGGCTTTCGCCGAAGAAGCCGCTGCCGGTACCGCAGCCCGCAAGACCACCGAGTGCTCCAAGACCGAGCAGCAACAGGGCGCACAGGTTGAGCGGACGGATACGGCGAGCGCGGCGCCTCATGCGCCGCGTGAACGGCAGTAGCAGCAGACCTGCCATCATTGCGCCGCCGCCGAACAGACCGGTGCGCCGCAGCGCAGCCGCCGTTTTAGCCGTCTGAATCGTCATGGTGAAGTTCGCCGGACTCGCGCCAACGGTAATGACCGGCGGCGTGAACGTCGCCGTCGCCCCCGGCGGAAGCCCCGTAGCCGACAGCGTTACCGGGAAGTTGAAGGACCCGCCAATGGGCGCCACGGTGAAGGAATACGTCACGGCCTGGCCGGGCGTCACGGTCTGGCTGCTGGACCCGCCCGACTGAACGATCGTGAAGCTGAAGTCGGCTACGAATTGCGAGAGCGCAGCCGAAGTGCTGGTGGTAAAGTTCGCATCTCCGCTGTAGACGGCGGTGATGCTGTGCGTTCCCGCCGCCAGCGCGACTGTAATCGATGCCGAGCCGGCGACGAGAGTTTGCGCCGAGCCGAGCAATGTAGGGCCGTCGAAGAACGACACAGTCCCGGTTGCGGTGCCGGCGGCCGCCGGCTTTACCGCTGCGGTGAAGGTGACAGGCTGCGCCGCAAATGGCGCTACGTTGTTTGAACTCAAAGTGACGGTCGTCGCGGACTGCACGCCTGTTCCTGCCAGCAGGACCGTCTGCGGGACGACGCCGGTCCCACTGAAGACGACCGAGCCGGCCGCCGGTCCCGGCGCGACAGGCAAGAAGGCGACATTCTGCGTGCAACTCGCTCCTGGCGCAAGCGTAACCGGTACAGACGCGCAGGAGCCGCCGGCCACCGCCGTGAACGCCCCGGTAAAGGCGATCGACGAAACCGAGAGGGAAGCGCTGCCGGTGTTCGCCAGTGTGACACCCTGCGCCGCGCTGGGGACACCGACACCATCGTTCGCGAAAGTCAGCAAAGCAAGACCCGTTGCGCGTATGCGCTCATTCAATTTGTCGGCGATGGCGAAGTTGCCGGCCGCATCCAGGGCAACGGATTTCGGCGAGTTCAGGATCGCTCCGGTTGCCGGTCCGCCGTCCCCGCCAAAACCCTGATCGCCCGTTCCGGCAATCGTCGCAATGGTGCCCCCGCCTATTTGCCGGATCCGTTGGTTGTTGGTATCGGCAACATATACATTACCCGCTGCATCGACGCTGACTCCGCTCGGCTTGGCGAGCGAGGCCGCGGTTGCTCCCGAACCGTCGCCCGAAAAGCCGCCCGCAAACGTCACCGCACCGCTTCCCGCCAGAGTCGAGATATTGCCGGTCGCATCGACGACACGCACCCGCTGGTTATGCCGGTCGGCGATGTAGACTTTCCCGCCCGCATCGACAGCGACTCCGGTCGGCGAGTCGAGCGAAGCCGCGGTCGCCGCCCCGCCGTCACCTGCATAAAGCTCATCGCCATTGCCCGCAATGGTAGAGATCGTCGTTCCGACGATCTTGCGGATGCGTTGGTTATTCGTGTCGGCGATATAGAGGTTGCCAGTCGCATCGATGGCTACCGCGCTCGGTAGCCAGAGTCCGGCTGCAATCGCCGCGGCGTTGTCGCCGCCAAAACTGGGTGAGCCTGTTCCTGCAACGGTGGTGATGGTGCCCCCGCTCACCTCGCGGATGCGGTTATTGTGCGAGTCCGCGATAAAAATGTTGCCGTTCTTGTCGACCGCGACGCCCGTCGGCGTATCCAGTTGCGCCGAGGTGGCCGCGCCGCCGTCGCCCGAGAAGCCTTCGACGCCGGTCCCGGCAACTGTCGCAATCGTGCCTGCCTTCGACACTTCGCGCACCACATGGTTCTGCGCGTCGGCGAGATATAAATTCCCGTTCACGTCATACGCCACCGCGCTGGGAGAGGCCAGCGTTGCCGCAGCCGCTGGGCCATTGTCGCCGGTATAGCCAACGGCTCCAGTGCCTGCCGACGTCGTCACTCCGCGCCCCGGAGTGATCGTAAGAATGCCCTGCGCATGGGCAGAAAGGCCGATCGGCGCCAACAGCAGGAGCAGCCAGTGAAACGCTCGCACACGAAGGTTCCAACGACGGATCGAGCTCTTCGATTTTCCCTGGCGCATCATGTTTCCCTTCCCCACCGTCCAGCCCAATCAGCTAAAACCATCTCGTACGAAATTTCATCCGCGGCTACCGTCTCAAATCCCAAACGGGAATAAAGCCGGAGCGCGGGATTCTCCTTCACCATGCGTAAACTCAGTTTCACTCCCGTCTCTCGACTCTGCTGCGCCAACTCCGCCAGAACTCCTGTGCCAATCCCTCTCCCCTGCCACTGTGGCAGGATTGCCAGATCGATCACGCGAAATCCCACCTCGCTTCGATGGACCAGACGCCGGCCTATGGGAGTGCCGTCCTCGAAGCAGATCATGGAATCCTTCGCGTCGGGATACTGCGCCGAATACGTCATCTCCCGGCCGCGGTACTGCATATCCAGAAGGGCCGCTTGCAACTCTAGCGGAAGCGACTGGAGCGTGACATTGGTCTGCGCAAACAGTGTCCTAAAAAACTCCTCATCCTCCTCTATCGCCGCCCGCAACCGCCAACCAAGCGCTTCCATAAATCTGGCCTCGCCGCAGAACTCGCAGAGCGCCGGCGGCACAAACCGCCGGCGCCCCCAAAATCAATTGCGCGACGGAAAGATGCCCGTGAGCGCAATGATGAAGTTGACGACCAGATATGGCGGCGCGACACTGAGTGGCAAACTGCCGCCAGTATTGCCGATCGCACCCGGAGCAGCCTGCCCGGTAGGACTGCCCGTCAGGTAACCCGCAGTTGTCGTGCCCTGAGTGCGAGGGTCGGTGGAAGTATTCGGCTGCGCCAGAAATGCGCCCGTGGGATCGCTCGCCACACCGGTGCCATTGCTTACGTTGAGAGGATGGTTGTGGCTCGGGAGGTTCGCAAGGGCAATCTGGACATTATTCGAGCCGGCTTTCTCTCCGATATCCACAGGAGAAAGCCCTACACCGCTTCCCCAGGAGATAGGTACTCGTCCCTGCAGATCGGGCAGGTTGAAGTTCGTCGAGCCATTCCCGCCATAGGTCGTTCCCAGCAGGGCGAATAAGGCCGAGTACTGGGCAATGGACAGCGTCTGTCCCTGGCAGAGTGCCCATCCCACCGGCGCGAAGTTGAATCCAGTCATTCTTATTTCACCGAGATACTGGTCGCTCATAAAACTCCTTTTCTCCCGAAGGCTGCTGTAGTAACTTTCAAGTGCTTGCTATCTCCGCTGAGACCGGAGATAGATCCGGCTAGACACGCATAACGAAAAACAGGTTCTGGTCACATCTTGGCGAAGGGCCCGGACATCCGCTATCTCCTGTTGGTCTGCTTCAACTACATCCTCCGGACGTTTCCTGCCGCCGAGTCCTGGCTGCCCGCTCTTGTGGTGCGGACCCCCCGGTAAACTAGTGGCAGATCATGGCGATCCCGTCCTTGATAAAGGGAGCCGTGTTGGTCTCCGTGTATTGGATATAGATCGTATCGCCCGCGACCAGCGACACCGTATGGGTCGTGTCGCTACAACTCACTTTTTCTCCCAGCGTGGTTCCGCTGGTAATGCTGCAGGTCATACCGGTATTTGTTCCGCCACTCGCCGCGATACCCGTTTGTGCCGGGTTCTTGAACACCGTGATCGTTTGTGTATTCGTACTGGCAGCGGTTGTCGTGGTAAGTCCGGAGAAGAATATTCCGGAAACCGTGCAGGCATACGGAACTTCACCTACTTGATTTGCACCTAATGAAGTCGACACCGACTGAACGCCCGAAACCATTGGGTTGAAGAAGTCGGTCGTCACCATCCCTGGATTGATGAAGGTGGAAATCGACGAGAACCCGGGGCTGGCTGCGGTTAACCCGGGGCCCGCCGGACCCGTCGCGCCCGCTGCACCCGCAGGACCTTGAGGCCCCGACGGCCCAGCCACCGTGCTCGCGGCTCCGGTCGCGCCCGTTCCGCCGGTCGTACCCGTTGCGCCTGTGGCGCCAGCAGCTCCCGCGCTTCCGACTCCGGTAGCACCCGTAGCTCCGGTTGCGCCCGTCGCGCCTGTAGCACCAGCGGTTCCGACTCCGGTTGCGCCGGTTGCGCCTGTAGCACCAGCGGTTCCGATTCCGGTGGCGCCCGTAGCGCCGGTCGCTCCGGTGCTACCCGCCGGACCGGCAACCGTACTCGCCGCACCCGTCGCGCCCGTTGCACCCGTTGCACCTGTGGAACCCGTGACACCTGTAGCGCCCGCCGGACCGGCAACCGTACTTGCCGCGCCAGTCGCGCCCGTAGCGCCTGTGGAACCCGTGACACCCGTCGCACCCGCTGGACCGGCAACCGTACTCGCCGCCCCCGTCGCGCCCGTTGCACCTGTGGAACCCGTAACACCCGTCGCCCCCGCCGGACCGGCAACCGTACTTGCCGCGCCAGTTGCGCCCGTAGCACCTGTGGAACCGGTAACACCCGTCGCACCCTCCGGACCGGCAACCGTACTCGCCGCGCCCGTTGCGCCCGTCGAGCCGGTAGCACCTGTGACACCCGTCGCGCCGGTAGCACCTGTAGAACCAGCCGGACCGGCAACCGTACTCGCCGCACCCGTCGCGCCGGTAGAACCTGTCGGACCCGCAGGGCCAGCAACCGTGCTCGCCGCGCCGGTCGCCCCAGTAGAGCCTGTCGGGCCTATCGGCCCCTGCGTGCCTGTAGCACCCGTTGCGCCCGCCGGACCGGCAACCGTACTCGCCGCACCCGTTGCTCCCGTAGCACCCGTTGAGCCCACAGGCCCAGCGACCGTACTCGCCGCACCCGTGTTGCCCGTCGGGCCTATTGGACCCTGCGTGCCTGTGGCGCCGGTAGCACCAGCCGGACCCGCGACGGTGCTTGCCGCGCCCGTTGCTCCGGTTGCGCCTGTAGCGCCGGCCGGACCGGCGATCGTACTCGCAGCGCCTGTAGCGCCAGTGTTGCCCACCGGGCCTATCGGGCCTGGCGCACCCGTGCTTCCGGTCGCGCCATTAGCCCCGGCGGCCGCAAAGAGATTCCAGAACGCCGACGAGGTCGCCGGATCGTTCCCCGTGCCTGCCTGGGTCGCGATATACGTCGATCCGTTGGTAGCGGTCACCGAATCGTTGACGTTGTAGGCGGTGGCCGCGCTGTAGTTGCCGCGATACAC
>DASRLB010000396.1:0-2429 GCA_035648695.1 Acidobacteriaceae bacterium
TCTCTTGTGTACACTCTGTCATCAAAGGCCGTTCCTTTTTCTGGTTTATAACTTCGTCTGACAACGCTGTTATGACAGAAAATACGGCCTTTTGCTATATATTTTTTTGCACCCGAACCAATCGCTCGTGAGAAATCCGGGCTAGGGAGGAAAGAAAACGCCAAGGCGCTAAGGACGCCAAGGAAACGCCAAGAGAGCGGCGGCTTACTCTTTCTTCTTTTTGTTGCGGGCTTTGACTTTGAACCAGATCGGCGAGCCGATGAATTTGAAGCTGTCGCGGATTTCGTTGGCGAGGAAACGCTCGTAGCTGAAGTGGAGTTTGACGTCGCGGTCGGTGAAGAGGACGAAGGTTGGTGGCGCGACGGCGGCCTGGGTCATGTAATAGATCCGGACGCGCTTGTTCATGGGGACCGACGCCCGCTGAAAATCGATCTTGTCGAGGAAGCGGTTCATCTGGCCGGTGGTGACGCGCTTGCGGCGCTCGCGGGAGACGAGTTCGACTTTCTTGAAGAGCGCGTCCATGCCCTTGTCTTCGGAAGCGGTGACAAAGACGAGGGGGGCGTAGTCGAGGTACTTGAGGGCGTCGCGAATCTGCTGCTCGTAAATTTTCTGGTCGGCGGGAGGCTTGCCGTCAAAGAGCCTCATACCATCAGGCCCGACCTTCGTCATGAGGTCCCACTTGTTGACCACGATGATGACCGAGCGGCCGCTCTCGTGCGCGTAGCCGCCGATGTTCGCGTCCGCCGCAGCGATTCCCTCACCGGCGTCGATCACCAGCAGCGCGACATCGGCTGCTTCGAGGTGCTTGCGGCTCATAATCACCGACAGCTTTTCGGCGAGGAGCTTGGTCTTGCCCTTGCGGCGGATGCCGGCGGTGTCGATGAAGCGGAAGCTGTGGCCGTCGCGTTCTACGACCTCGTCCACTGCATCGCGAGTCGTCCCGGCAATGGGGGAGACGATGGCGCGGTCTTCTCCGGTGAGCGCGTTCAGCAGCGTGGATTTGCCGACGTTGGGGCGGCCGATGATGGCGACTTTGGTCTCGCGGAGGACGTGCTCGCCGTGGGAGCGGAGGCGGCGTTCTTTTGTGGGTTCGGCGTCTTCGTCCAGAGGCTCGGGGGGTGGCGCGAGGGCGTCGCCGCCGCCGCCCATGTCTTCGAGCTCTTCTTCTTCGAGGCCTTCGATCAGGTCGATGGATTCGCGCTGGATAAACTCGGCGCGGAGGTCTTCCTGGGTGTGGCCCTCTTCGGGCAGTACAGCCCAGACTTCGTCGAGGAGGTCGCCGATGCCGGAGCCGTGCTCGGCTGAGACGGGGACGACGTTGCGGAAGCCGAGGCGGCGGAAGTTTTCGGCGGCGGCGAGGAGTTCGGGGGCGTCGATCTTGTTGACCGCGAGGAAGACGGGTTTGCCGCCGCGCATGAGGAGTTTGGCGAGTTCGAGGTCGGGCGCGGCGAGCTCGGAGCGGCCGTCGACGACCATGACGGTGGCGTCGGCTTCTTCGAGCGCGACGCGGGCCTGGCGGAAGATTTCGGCGGGGATGAGGGCTTCGTCGTCGGGGACGACGCCGCCGGTGTCGACCAGGCGGACAGTGCGTCCGTTCCACTCGACTTCGCCGTAGATGCGGTCGCGGGTGATGCCGGGCTCGTCGCCGACGATGGAGCGGCGGGTGCCGGTGAGGCGGTTGAACAACGTCGACTTGCCGACGTTGGGGCGGCCGCAGATGGCGACCAGCGCCATGGCGGCGACTTCGCTGCTGGCGCCGGTGGTGGCGAGGGTCAACTGCTCGGCGAGGATGGCGGCCTCGCGCCAGCCTGCACGCTCGGCGGCGTCTTCGCCCTCGACGCCGCGGTACTGCGGGCCGCCGACAATGTGCGAGCCCTTGCGGCGGCTGTCGTCGTCGCCCTTGTAGCGGTCTGCTTTCCTCGGCGCGGCGCCGGGTTCCGCGGCGTCGCCGATGACCTTGCGGCGTTCGTTGTCAGGGCTGCGCGTGGGCGTGAGTTTCGCCTTGGCGGCGGCGGCCTTTTTGGCGGCGATCTCCTTGCGCTTCTTGGGCGAGACGGCTCCGGTGACGGCTGTGCCGCGCGGGGCGCTCTTGCCGAGCTTGGGCCGGGTGCTGGCCTGGCGGTGCTTCTTGCCGAGTCTTTTCTTCTGATCGCGCTTCGGTGCCATGGTGCATTCTCCCGCGCTCACAGCGCCAAACTCCATTATAGGAACTGTGGGGCGTGGGTGCGGTTTCGCGGCGGTTAAACGGCGGTGTCGGTCGCGATTGCAGTTGCCAGGTGCGAGTTTCCAGTTGCCAGATCTCCGCAGGATTTTGGCGTCTGGGCCTGTGAGAGCGGAAGCCTGCTCGGGCGCGAGGCTTGAGGATTTGAGGATCGAGGATTTGCATGAACCTAGAGCAAGGCGGGAGGCGGGGCGGCGTAGGCATAGCC
>DASRLB010000397.1:0-17050 GCA_035648695.1 Acidobacteriaceae bacterium
CGTTTGAACTCCTGCATCATTTCGAGCGGTGGTTCCGCCCCGCCGAGGGCCTTGGCCAGCATCTTCTTCAGCAGGCCGCGCTGGTCCATGGCGGCGGCGGCGATGACGCCGCGCTCGTTCGACATGGCTTTGAGGCCGGCGATCTTTCCGGGGGTGAGGGTGATGGACATGCGGCGCGCAATTCCTTTCGACGGGACGATTTTCACTATAGATAGTTGCGAGAGCCAAAGTCAATCTATTGAGAATGATTGACATCGATTTATAAAGTTTTAGAAATGTTTGTAGGCCGGATTGAAGGCTGGGCGCGGCTTCGTGTGGATGAATCCCGCGACGTCATAGGCTTCTTGCGGAGAGAGGATACCCATGCGGTTTTGCGGCATGTTGTGCTGGACGAATGCGGCCATTTTCGTGACGTTGTTCATTCCGGCGCCGTCGTTGAACGATCCCGGGCCCCATAGCGGGGGGAACTGCGGCAGCCGGCCCTGGCCATCGGATCCGTGACAGCCGGAGCATTGGGCAGCGAAGATTGCTGCGCCGTGCTGGGGATCGGGCGACAGGGCGGGCAGCTTGACGAGGCCGCGCCCCGTGAAGCGGCGACGATGTGGCTGCGGCTGCGAGAGCCAAGTGATGTAGTCGACGAGCGATTGCATTTCGGGGCCGGTGGTTGAGAGGGGCGTGCCGTTTTCGCTGCGGACGAAGCACTCCTGGATGCGGTCCTTCATGGTGATCATGTGGCCGGCGCGCTCGTTGAACATCGGGAACAACGGCGGCAGGCCGACCATCGGCGAGGAGTAGGGCTGGATGCCGCCCTCGGCGTGGCAACTGGTGCAACTGACCTTCGAGGGCGTGTATTGCGCGGCGTAAAGCGGCGTTTCGTTGAAGAGCAGAGCGCCGCGCCGGATGCTGTCGCCCAGCGGCCCCCAGGGAATGCTGGCGGCGTCCGGCGGTCGCCATGCGGAGCCGCTGCCGGGATGTTGCCACCAGTCCAGCAGCGAAAAATTTCGCACCTGCAGGCTGAGTGCGATTGCCGCCGCGTAGACGACGGCGATCGTCACCATCACCGCGATGCTGGTGCGGTGCTTCATGGGTGCTTTGCGCTCGCGGTGTAGGGGCGGAAGCCGAACTCGGCGTAGGCGGCCTGCGCTTCGGGGGATTGCAGGTAGTCGAGCCAGGCCGCGGCAGCAGCGGCGTGCGGCGCGTTGGCGACCATGCCCGCGGCGTAGACGCCCGTCGTATTTTGACTCTGCGGGATCGGCACTCCAGCTATTGGGTTGCCGATTTTTTGCTGGAAGAGGATTTCGGAAGTCCAGACGACGCCTGCGTCGCTTTGGCCGGAGAGGATGCGCATGGGCGTCTGGCGATGGTGGACCTGGGTCAGGAAGGTTGTGCCTGCGTGGACCTTCTTCTCGTAGACGGTGGAAACCAGATCGTCGCCGCCGGCTTTGCGCAGCGAGTTCTGGATTTGCTTGGCCACGCCCTCGGTTTCGATGTTCGGCATGGAGACGCGGACGCCGGGAGCGGCAAGGTCTTTGAGGCCGGCGATGTGCTTTGGATTGCCGGCGGCAACCATGATTTCGAGCGTATTGGTGGTGTAGCGGACGACGTGGTCGACCTGGTTGTGCCGATGCATTTCCTCCAGCACATTCGCGCCAGCTTCGTAAACGTCGGGTACAGCGTGGAGAGTAAGGTTGCCGAGCGTGATGGTGTTGTCGGCAGCCATCTGTTTGCGCAGGATGCCCGGCGGCAGCGTCTCGTAGAAAATGTGGCCCGCGAGCTCGGGGTGCTGCTTTGTGAAGCCGGCGATGAGGCGCGGCATCACGAAGAACTGATTGCCGCCGATGTAGAGCACGAGCTTCGCATCCTGCGGGTTGCCGTGCAGGTCGGGGACGTTATCGACATCGCCGACGTGGAACACGAAGCCCTTGTCCTGTGCGGGGGCGTTGGCGCCCTTGCTCCACGGCGGCGCGGTCTGTGCGGTCTGCGCGAGGGCGCAGAACGGCAACGAACAGATGATTGCAGCGACGAGTGTGCGCATCGGCGGGCCTCCTTAGCTGGCGATGTAGGTGAAGTGGCCCTCGGACTGGAGCAGCGAAATCGCCGATACCATCGCGGGAACGATCAGCACTCCCGGCACGGTGTTCGTTTGCAGGTCATGCACGATTTCTTCGACCGGCGTCTTCAGCGACGCCTGCGCGACCATGCCGCGCACAACTTCCTCGGTGGCGTTGTGGCAGCTCAGGAACTGGACGGCGCGGTGTTGCAGCGCCTCGATAGTGAAGTCCTGGTAAATCGACGCTCGGTCGTTGAGATCGGTGGAGGTGTTGGCGGTCTTGTGGAGATAGATGTTGCGCGCCGCGGGCTTGCCGGTCTTCGGGTCGTTGACCTGAGCGAACCGGCCGAGCGGATACTTCTGCCACATGGCGTCGCTGAAGTTGAGAAGGTTGGCCGGGCCGTGAAGGGCGGCGACAACCTTGATCGAAGCTGGAGCGATGCCGAAGCCGAACTGGAATCCGTTCAGGGTATTCTTCATGCCGTTGAGGAACTTTCCCTCGCCAATAGCGCGCACGTCGAAGACTTGTTTGGCGCGACCGGCGTGTTTCAGGAGCGCCGTGAATTCCGCAGACTTCCAGTCGGTCTGCTGGAAGACGAGTTGTGCTTCTGCTGTGGGAGAAAACGCGGCGAGGGTGCCGAGAGCGGCTGCGCCGGTGGTGAGAAACGATCTGCGGTTCCAGTTCATGCGAGTTGTCCTTTCATTTTCAAGGGTGCCATATGAGGCTATAAAGCAGGATGATCAAGACCACGGCGGAGACGGCGACGTAGAGAAAGTCATGCTCTTCGAGGAAGACGAAGATGGAGAATGCGACGCGCGCGACCGGCGTGGCGATGAGCATCAGGATGCCACACTGGATGATGGCGAGGTCGTCGCCGTGCATGGCATGGAGCAGGATGGAGCCGGGGCGGCGCAGCTCCGGCGCAGTGCCGCGAAAGATCGTGAAGTTGACGACAGAGTGGCCGTGATGCACCAGAAATAGCACGCCGCCCAGCAGGATAACTGCGGCCGACGACAGCACGCCGACGCGCAGCACCATGCCGACCTGCGCTTCCAGCCGGGTGTCGCGATCGGCGTTGGCGATGTAGATGTAATCGCGCGCCATTTAGAGCCTCCCCGTAAAGCCGCTGTAGATCATCTCGATGCCCAGCGCGGCGATGACGACGGCGAAGAGAATGCGGATGGCCTGCGTCCGTGCGCGCACCAGGAACTGCGCGCCCAGCAGCGACCCCGCGAGCACGCCCAACGTCACCGGCATGGCGATGGCCGGCTGCACGTAGCCGCGGCTTAGATAAATTCCGGCGCTGGCCGCGGCTGTGACGCCGATCATGAAGTTGCTGGTGGCGGTGGAGACCTTGAACGGGATCATCATCGCTTCGTCGAGGGCGAGCACCTTGACCGCGCCGGAACCGATGCCGAGCAGGCCGGAGAGCGTCCCCGCGCCGAACATGAGGCCGAAACCGAGGGGGACACGGCGTACTTGATAAGGCTCCATTGTCTCTCCCACCGGGTAGCTGGCGTTCAGCCGCAGCCGGGTGGCGAGTGGGTCGCCGGGGCGGTCCGGGGCCTGTTTCTTTCTGTGCCGCACGGAGATGGCCGCGGAGAGCAGGAGCGCGAAGCCGAAGATGACGGCGATCTTGCCGGTCGGCGTTCCGGTCGCCAGGAACGCTCCCAGGATGGCGCCGGTGGTGGTGGCGATTTCCAGCAGAAGGCCGATGCGCATGTTGGAGAAGCCCTTGCGGACGTAGGCGGAACTCGAACCCGACGAAGTTGCGATCACCGAGACCAGCGACGCTCCGATGGCGTAGTGGATGTCGACTTTGAAGAGCAGCGCCAGCACGGGGACGATGACGACTCCGCCGCCCAGGCCGGTGAGCGAGCCGAGAAACCCCGCCAGCAGCGAGGCCGCGCCGATCAGCAAGGAGAACTCGATTGCGTTCATTGGGCGGCCTTCCTTGCGAGATTTGGTGCGGGGTTTCGGATGCCGGCCTCCGCAGCTATAGAGCGATCCAGTGTGCGTGGATCGCCCAGAGAGATACGGTCGCCACGATGATCCACAGTGTTACACCCTGGATCAGCGGGCGCACGCCGACTTCACGCAGGGTATTGCGCGTAATGCTTGTGCCGATCAAAAACAGCACCGTAGTAAGTGCGGCGCGACCCAGATGGTCGAGCGCGGCGAACGTCGCGACCGACTGCGGAATGTAGCGCGGCACGTATGTCGCCAGCAAGGCAGCGAAACAAAAATACAGGATGAACCACGGCCAGTTGATCTTGGTCTTGCTCTTTTTCAACATCGCGGCGGTGATGGCGAGTGGAACGATCCAGAGCGCACGCGTGAGCTTGACCGTGGTGCCTACGGCGAGCGCGGTCGGTCCGTATTTGGCGCTCGCGCCGACGACGGAACTGGTGTCGTGGATGGCCAGAGCGGCCCACAGCCCGAACTGTGTCTCCGTGAAATGCACGAGGTGGCCGATGAGGGGAAATACCAGAAGAGCGACCGAGTTCAGCACGAAGACCGTGCCCAGAGAAACGCTCATCTCCTCTTCATTCGCCAGCAGCACCGGACCCATCGCAGCGATCGCGCTGCCGCCGCAGATGGCGGTGCCGATGCTGATCAACTGCGACTGCGTCTTGCCGACTTTGAGCAGATACCCCAGCAGAATGCCGAGGCCCATGACGAAGGTGATGCTGATCGCCGTATAGACGAACCCCGATTTGCCGGCGTGGAGGACCTGCCCCAGGTTCATTCCGAAACCGAGGCAAACGACGGCCGCCTGCAATAGAAATCGGGAGAGGTGACGGGTTTCTTTGTGGAAGCGATGGACGGTGGTGAGTCCGAAGACCAGCCCCACGGCCAGCGCCAGCGGCGGCCCGATCAGGCCGGAGGCGGCCACGATCATGCAGGTGTAGAAGACGGTGCGCAGCGTCATACTGTCCGGCGCAGGGTCGGTACGTCGATCTATGGAGACACGAGTTTGCACAGGCCGAAACTTTCTCCAGAGACCGAACAGCACCGCCGAACCTCTGAGCGCAAAGGTTCAGGACGGGGAAATTCTGTCGTTGCCGACACATGCATACTAACAATCCTTAGTAATTGATTGCAACATGTTTCAAGTTGATATGCAGGATTATGAAATGAGACGCGCAGCAGCCGTCTTTTCACTGCTGCGCGTCGGAGTGTGCCGACTGCTTAGAAGTAATACTTCAGGCTGAACTGCATCTCCCGCGGATCGTTGGGGTTATCGCGGGTCGCGGTGATCTGCGCGAACGTAGATGGAGTGGTGAAGTTCAGCGCGCCCGGCTGTCCGAGGTTGGGTGTGTTGGTCACATTGAACGCTTCGGCGCGGAACTCAAAGTAGTTTTCGCGGATGAAGGGAAAGCGACGGAAGATCGACATGTCCCAGCGCCGGAACGGTGGCCCGGTAACCTGCGCGCCGGGACCGCCGAGGACCGCGAGCGACGTGTTCGTCGTGGTGGCAACCGGCGGGTTGACGAAAGCGGCTGCGTTGAGGAAGTGGGTTGCATTGTGGGGGCTGCCGTAGAGGTCTTGCCCCGGCACCTTCAGCGCGAAGCAGCCGAGGCCGGATGCGTTGCTGGTGGTGCAGGCAACCGAGAAAGGCTGACCGTCCTGGCCGGTGAAGATCCAGTTGGTCGACCAGCCGCCGGCCACCCAGCGGCCGATGCCGCTCTGGAGGAACCGCTTCCCTTTGCCGAAAGGAAGCTCGTAGGTGCCGCTGGTATGGACGATGCGGCGAACGTCGATGTCGCACAGTGTATTGTCGGCGGCGAAACCCATGCCGGGAACATACGGCGCGCGAATCCCGCCAACGCCGTTGTCGAGCAGGTCGCGGATGTTGCCCATGCACTTGGACCAGGTCATGTTCGCGGTGAAGGAAAAGCCGCCGCGGAAACGCCGCTCGGCGCCGAACTGCAGCGAGTTGTAGTCGCTGGCGCCGTCGTGGCTGAGGTAGGTGCCGCCGGTTGCGATGTTGGGATAGAACGCGATGGTCTTCAGCGTGGTGGTGGCGGGCGCGATCTTGTTGGTGGTGTTGGTGCCGAGACTGTCCTGTACGTGTCGCGAGTTGCTGCCGATGTAGCCCACGAAAAAGATCGTGCTGGGCAGTACCTGGTACTGAATCTGCAGGCTGTAGGCCTGGCTGTAGGCCGTTTTCGGATAGCGCGGTTCGCCCTGGAAGGCGAGCGAGCCGGGAACGACAGAAGCCGGCGCCAGCGACACGTTGGACAGGCCCTGCGAGATCGGGCCGATGGTGCCGTCCGCCAGGCCGGTGGTTGGATTCACGATTTCCGCGACTGAGCTGCCGGCGGTGAAGCTGGTCGTTACCTGGAAGGGGAAGTTGATGAAGGGCGAAATCGAAAGTCCGTGGTCCTCGTTGGGTTGGAAAAAGAGACCGTAGCCGCCGCGGACCGACATCTTCTGGAATGGTTGGTAAGCGAAGCCAAACCTCGGAGCAAAATTCGTCTTCTGCGCCAGGCCGATGGAGTTATCGGTGGTCGGCGTCAGGACGACGTTGTTGGTTGCGAGGAATGCGGTGAAGGCAGTCGGAAGCTCGGCCACATGCTGTTGCGGGATGTAGTAGCGCGTGATGCCGTCGGGAACATCGCCGGTGAATGGGGAAACGAAGTTTCCGATGCGGCCGCTGCTTTCTCCGGGCGCTCCAATGTACTCATAGCGCAGGCCGAAGTTGAGCGTGAGGTTGGGCGTTGTGCGCCAACTGTCTTCGAAGTAGGCGCCGAAGTAATGGCGGAAGTTGTCGTAGACCGGCGGAAAGCTGGTTGCGCTGAGTGAGTTCGCCCCACCCAGGTTGTTGACTCCGCCGGGGACCGTTGCGGCCATCGGGTTGATGACAAACTGCGCGCGATCGGTGGATGCATCGGTATTTGCGACGACGGACGTATAAGTGCCGCCATGCGTCCAATTGCCGCGCGGGGCCGTCGGAGTGGCTTCGGGGAAGGCCACGTGCTGATACTCGGCGCCGGTGCGCATCTGGTGGTTGCTGCGGTCGATGGAGAGGTTTTCCGTGCCCTGCCAAACATCGCTGGCCTTATCGCTGGGGATGGTTGTCGCGGCGCCCAGGTTCGCCAATTGCCCGAACTGGAATAGCGGCAGACCGCCGTTCTCCGGTATCTGCGGTATTCCGGGAATGCCATACTGCGCGGGAATGCCCTGCACGTTCGCGTCCGGCTGAAGGCGCTTGTCGAAGACGCGGCTGTACCCGGCGCGGGCCTCGTTCACCAGGTGAGGCGTGAAGACGTGTGTCCAGCTCAGGGCTCCGTTCTGCGCCTCGGTATATCCGCTTCCGGGGCGCGACGATCCGCCGTCGGCGATGCCGGGGAACGGGCCGGGGACGGCTTCATCCTGATGAACGAAGCTGTAGCGGAAGAACGTCGAGTCGCTCTGCGAGAACTGATGGTCCAGGCGGGTGTCGAAGCTATAGGTGTTGGTCACGTTTTTGGGGCTGGTGGTGAAGTTTGCCGTCAGCGACCCGGCGGTCGGCGTGGGATAGAGATGCAGCAGATTCACCGCTCCGGAATTGATGCGGCCGGCTGGGATCTGGTTCAACGCGGCGATCGATGTGGCATCCGTGAAGGTCTTCTTGCCAACCAATGAACCGGTGTAAAAGGGGTCGCGCACATAGCTGCCGGCGGTGGAAGGCAGCCCCGTAACGGGATCGACTCCGGCGGGCAGCAGGCGCGTGGTGGCGGGATCGAATACCGTGCCCTTGGGAAAGACGCGGCCCAAAACGTCGGTGGATGTTCCGCTTTGCAGCGCGATCAGGTCGGAAAGGTTGCTGAAGTTGCTGGTCTGCTCGGCGGCGGTGGGAACGGTGGTCGTATACGTCTTGCCCTGCACGATGCGCGAGCCCTGGTAATCCATGAAGAAGAAGGTGCGATCGCGGCCGTCGTAAAGATGTGGGATGATGACCGGGCCGCCGAGCGTGCCGCCGAATTGATTGAGCCGGAACTCAGGTTTGCTCTGCGTCGAAAGCACGAACCGGTCCTTCGCGTCGAAGATGTCGTTGCGCAGGTATTCCCATAGGTCGCCGTGAAACTTGTTGGTGCCGGATTTTGTGGTGACGTTGAGCACGGCGCCAGCGGAGTGGCCGAACTCCGCCGAGTAATTGCTGGTCTGGACGGTGAACTCGCGCAAAGCGTCGGGGGGCGGCATAATGACGTACTGCGACTGGTTGACGATGTCGCCGATCGCGACATTGTTGTCCATGCCGTCGAGCAGGTAGTTGTTCTGGGTCCTGCGCGCGCCGTTGGCCGTGAACGATCCGCTGGCCTGCAGGAGGCGGTTGTCGTTCTGCGCGAAGGTGACGCCGGGCGAAAGCTGCGCCAGGAAGGCCGCGTCGCGCCCGTTGAGGGGGAGATCGTTGATGGCGCGCGCTTCCACAAGTTGCTGGATCGAGGAGCTCTGCGTTTCGAGGATGGGAGACGTGGATTCCACCTGGACGTTCTGGGTTACGGCGCCGATCTCCATTTTGAAATTGACTTCGAGCCGCGACTGGATGGTGACATCGATGTCGGAGCGCGTGCTGGTCTTGAAGCCTTCTTTTTCCACCGCGACGCGGTACAGGCCGAGCTTGAGCGGGCTGATGGTGTATTCGCCGTTGGCGCCTGCCGTGACGGTCATCTTGATGCCGGTGTTCTGCTCGGTGACGGTCACGCGGGCGCCGGGAATCGCGGCCCCGGAATCGTCCGTCACTCCGCCGACGATGGCCCCCGTATCGACCTGCGCCAGCGCGGTGGATGCGCCGACGAGTGTCAGTACCGTGAAAAGTGTCAGAGAGAAAAGGGAACGGATGAGTCCGGACAGTGTGTGCCGCTGCATGAAGGTCTCCTGAGGTTCAGGTTGGTTCTTCGAAGGCCTGAGGAAAGACTGCGAGTCATGGGGCCCAATGATATGTAAGCGGTTCCAGCGCTAGGTATATGCGTGTTGGCCCGCGAGTGTCAACGCTAACTTCCCATGGTCGTGTCTTTTGTTACAACCTGGTGAAACCCGTTGACCAAGCGCTGTCTTACACCGCCATCCTGCCGTCTGGGGCGGAGGCAGAGCGTCACGCAATTTCCGGTGGCGAGGGTTTGATGTGCAATGTCACGGCAGCCGTTCCCAGATACGGATGCCTGCCTCTGAGGGTGACGGTGCCCGCCGTCTCGGTCGCACGCACCCACACCGCGCCGGTGCCGCCAATCAAGCCGAACGGGTTGTCGCCGATGAGCTCCGCTGGGCCTTCGAGGGTGAGGTGAATGGCGTCCGCGGCATAGTGGCGAACGTTGCCGTACGGATCGTTGACACGCAGCACGACCCGGACCGCGTCCGCGCCGTCGGCCACCAGCGTCGTCTCATCGGGGACGAGCACGAACTCCTTGTCCGCGCCCGAGCCGGAATATTTCTTGGAAATCACCACTTTGCCGTCGATCAGGCCGTCGATGCGAAGGTCTCCCCAGGTGCCCCTGCCGACTTTGTTGCCGACATCGAAGGTGAAGGGCGGATATTTGAGGTTTGGAAACTGCACGCGGTCGGGGCCGCCTTCCGCGATCGGGTGCTCGCCGGTTTCGTTCATCGTGACCATGCGGACCGTATCCACATTGGAGCTGATGAAGGCGTGCTTGAAGTTGGTCGACTCGTCGTTGCGCGCCCATGAGAATGCGGGTTCGAGCACGATCTCTTCTTCGCGGTCGACCATCGATTTATAGAAGCCCGCGGCCGGTTTGGGAGTGCGGAAAATGTCCATGATGCCGTGGTAGCAGATGCGGTCGCCGGAGCCGAAGTTGTCGTGGGTGTTGTAGTCGAAGGCGCACCAGCCGAGGCCGCCGGCGTATTGCGGATCGGAGGCGAGATGGTCGTGGACGCGCGCGTGGCGGATGACGTGCTCGAGCTGGCGCTCATAAGCGTCGATGGTTTTCGTCGGGAAAGTGTGTCCGACAAATTCGGTGTTGAGGAAGCGCGGATGATTCGGCTTCTTCATCGGCCAGCCGAAATCGTTGAGTGTGAACACGTCTTCGAGGAACTCCGAATTGTAGTTGCTTCCCGTGCGAATGCCGCAGGTTTGGCGGGTGGCGTCGAGCGAGCGCGCCAGGTTGTTGGTGCGCGTGTAAAAGTCGTGATTGTCCGGGCTCTCGTTGATGCGAACGCCCCACAGGATGATGGACGGGTGGTTCCAATCGCGGCGCACCATGCGGCGAACGTTGTCCACGGCGACGTCCTGCCAGGCGAGGTCGCCGATGTGCTGCCAGCCGGGAATTTCTTCGAGGACGAGCAAGCCGAGGTCGTCGCATGCGTCGAGAAAGTGTCGGGACTGTGGGTAGTGCGACGTGCGCACGATGTTGCAGTTGCAATCCTTGCGGATGAGCTTCGCGTCCTGCTGCTGGGCGCGCGCGGACATCGCCTGGCCCACCCAGGGAAACGTCTGGTGCCGGTCCAACCCATGCAGCTTGACGATCTTTCCGTTGAGCGAGAATCCGTGATCGGTAAACGTGGCCTCGCGGAAGCCGATGCGGCGCGTGTCCTCGTCGATCGCTTTGCCGTCGTTGAGCAATTGCACATGCACCGTGTAGTGGCGCGGATGAGCGAGGTCCCAAAGCTCAATAGGACTGCTGAAGCCGGCGAGCGTTACGACGGCTGACGGAGCATCGAGCGCGGCGTCATACGCCTTCGCGCCGAGGGCCTGATCGGCGTCGGCGGGGTTGTGTTGCCTGACCGGCGGTGTGCTGACGCGGGCGGTGCCGTGCGCGATCGCGCGATCGCCGTCGCGCAACTCGGCGAGCACCGAGAGCGCGCCTGGATTGGCCGCTTCCGAACGGTCGAGATAGACTTCGACTTCCACCGAAGGGCTTGACGTGAGAACGTCCTTGGTTTTCGCGTGGATATTTTCGATGAAGATCTGCGGGACGATGCGCAGCGCAACTTCGCGATAGATGCCGCCGAAGGTGAGGTAGTCGACTTCGTTGCCGAAGGGCGGAATGTCCTTGCGCTCGGTGGAATCGACATCGAGGGAAAGCAGATTGATGCCGGTGGGATTGAGGTGGCCGGTGAGTTCGAAGGAAAACGGTGTGTATCCGCCGCGATATTCACCCAGCCGTTTGCCGTTGATGTAGACGGTGGAAGCCAGCATGACGCCTTCGAAGTCGACGAAGACGCGCTTGCCATGGGCGCTCGCGGATACTTTGATCGGGCGGCGGTAGGTGGAGACGAACTCGTACACCTTGTCATCGAAGCCGTGCCACGGGAGCGTCTTGTTGTTGTGCGGAACGTTGACGCTAACAAAACCCGCCGCACTCAAATCAGCCTCGCGGGCAGTAGCGGACGCGCGATACATCCATCCGCGATTGATCGGCAGCACCGTGCGACCGGCAGCCGGGACCGGCGTGACCGCGGCGATTCCGCTGTTGGAAAGCGTGGCAGCGGCAGCGGCGGCGCCGGTAGTTTTCAGAAAGTCGCGACGGTCCATGAAATCTCCTTCATTATGTAAACGGTGCCAGAATTGCAGCCGCGCCGTACTGGTTCTGAAGGATACTATGTTTTAATTCGGAGTCAGAGTTTTAATCCGGCATGAACGTTTCAAATACGGAATCTGGAGAACGAAAATGAGTTTCGTGTCAGTCAAGCAATGCGTTGCGTGTGTACTGGTGGCCGCATCATCATTTGCCATTCATGCATTGCCCGTGCATCTGCGCACGGAGCAGATGACGAACCCACTGGGCATCGACGTTCCGAAGCCGGTGTTCGAGTGGCAGAGCGATTCCATCGCGCCCAACTGGATGCAGAGCGCGTACGAAGTGACTGTGGCGAGCGACGCCGGGAAGTTGCTGCATGGCGACGCGGACGTGTGGAACTCGGGCCGCGTCGCGGGCTCGGACTCCATCAACATTGCGTACGGCGGGCCGGCGTTGGCATCGCAACGGAGATATTTCTGGCGAGTGAAGACGTGGGACAACCATGGCAACAGCACGGTGTCCGCGCCCGCCTGGTTCGAGACGGGACTGCTGACCCCCGCTGACTGGAAGGCGCAGTGGATTCGCCGCGACGACCCAGCAGCGGATAAGGAACTTGCCGACGTCCGCTGGCTGTGGCTGGCGGGCGCCGATCCGCGCAAAGTGCCTGCGGGAACTTCCGCGGAATTTCATTACATGCTGCATCTCGATGCCAGGCCAAAGCTCGCGAGCCTGCAGGTTGTGGCGCATGGACCGTTCGTGGCCCGCGTAAATGGCCAGGTTACGGGCGAGCACACGATATGGAGCTCGTTCGACTACGAAGAGATTTTAAAGGCGCTGAAATTCGGTCCGGGGACGAAGGGCGACAACGACATCCTGGTGAAGGTGAGTGCGCCCGAAGTAAGGGCCCCGGCCACCGCGGGCGTGGCGTTTGCCGCTACCATTCGCATTACGGGGCAGGATGGCGTGGAGCGGCGGATCGTCAGCGATAAGAGTTGGAGCGCCCGCGTGGCCGGCGGCGATTGGAAGCCGGCGGAGGAAGTGGGAAATATTTCGACAGTGTTCTGGACGGGCAAAGCAGTTAGAGATGAGGGTCCCGCGACCCGTGTATCCACTGACGTCGCGCTGCTGCGCAAGGATTTTGCGCTGGGGTCGCAAGTCCGTTCAGCGCGGCTCACCATCACCGCGATGGGCGCATACCGCGCGTTCCTGAACGGCAAGGCGGTCGCGCCCCACACGCTGCTCAACCCCGGCTTCACCGACTTCAACAAGCGCGTGCTGTACCAGACCTACGACGTGACCTCGATGCTGGTGAAGGGGCAGAACACCATTGCGGCGATGCTCGCGGGAGGCTGGCACGGATCCCCGCTGTTGTGGTCCGGCATTCGCTACTTCGAGCAGCCCGACATGTTGCTCGGGCAGTTGGACATTACCTTCGCGGACGGCTCGCACAAAACGATTGCCACGGATTCGACGTGGCAGACCGCAGCTTCGCCGGTGCTCTCGTCGGAGATTTACGGAGGTGAGGTCTACGATGCGCGCCTCGATGTGCCGGGCTGGAACGCTCCCGGCTTCAAAGGCAGCGGCTGGACGGATGCCGTGACCGGCGCCGTGCCGTCCTCGGTGTCGCTGACGGCGCAGCCCGATCTCTCGATCGACAACAACATCACGCTGCATCCCATTGCGATGGCTGCGGCGAATGCGGCGCATCCCGTGGTCTTCGACATGGGACAGAATATGGTCGGCGACATTGCGCTGCACGTACACGGGCCGCGTGGAACGGTGGTGCGCATGCGCTTTGCGGAGCGCATCAATCCCGACGGCAGCATCTACACCGCAAACCTGCGCAACGCGACCGCGACGGACACCTACACCCTCTCCGGCAAGGGCGAGGAAAGCTATACGCCGATGTTTACGTTCCACGGCTTCCGCTACGTCGAACTCTCCGGCTACCCCGGCACGCCGACCACTGCGAGCATCGATGGGCTGGTCTACAACAGCCTTCCCGCGCAGCCGTCCATTCGCTTCAAGAGCTCCAGCGAACTGCTCAACAGCATGGGCAAACTCGGCCTCTGGGGACAGCGCGGCAACTTCTTTTCCATCCCGACCGACTGTCCGCAGCGCGACGAACGCATGGGCTGGATGGGCGACGCCGGAGTCTTCTGGCGTACCGGAACGTACAACTTCGACATCGCCAGCTTCACGCATAAATTCATGATGGACATCGACGATGCGCAGACCAAAGTCGGCGCCTTCACCGACATTTCACCCGACCTGCTACAGCGCGAAGAAGGCGCTCCGGGCTGGGCGGACGCCGGCGTTCTCGTCCCGTATGCGGCGTGGCAGCAGTATGGCGACACGCCGCTGCTCGAACGCTCGTGGCCGGAGATGACGCGCTACATGGACTTCATCCTGAAGTCGAACCCCGACTATCTGCGGCGCAAAAAGCTCGGCGCAAATTACGCCGACTGGCTGGCGCCCGACCAGAACACACCGAAGGACCTGATCGCCACCGCGTACTGGGCGCTTGTCGCACGCGACATGAAGGAGATGGCGACCGCTCTGCATCGCGACTCCGATGCCGACAAATATCAGCAGCTTTACGACCACGTCGCCGCGGCGTATCGCAAAGCGTATGTTCATGCGGACGGTTCCGTCGCGGGGAATACGCAGACGGCGTACGTGGTGACGCTGTATGCGGGCATCGCGCCTCCGGACATGCGGGCGACGATGACCGGCCTGCTGGTCAAGGACATCGAGGCGCATCAGTATCACCTGACGACGGGCTTCCTGGGAACGCCGTTCCTGATGTTCGCGCTCGACGACAATCAGCGCCCCGACGTGGCCTACAAATTATTGCTGCAGGATACGTACCCGTCGTGGGGATACATGGTGCGCAAGGGCGCGACGACGTGGTGGGAGCGCTGGAACGGCGACACCGGCGACCCCAGCATGAACTCCTACAACCACTATGCGTTCGGATCGGTGATGGCGTGGGTGTTCCGGCGCGTTGCCGGCATCGATAGCGACCCGAGCGGCGCGGGCTTCCATCACCTGACGATCAAGCCGCACTTCGACGCCAAGCTGCCGCAGATGCATGCGGAGTACGACTCAACCTACGGCACGGTGATGACGGATTGGAGCCACGCGACGGGCCGCTTCGAGGTGAAGATTCCGGCCAACACGACTGCGACCGTGACGCTGCCGGACGGCCGCGTCGAGCAGATCGGGAGTGGCCTGCACAGCTATGCCGTCAAGTGAGTTGAAGCTTACGGCCGACGGGAGAGACCATGATTAGCAGACGCAGCTTCCTGCAGAGTGCGGTATCGGCAAGCGTTGTCGCGGCGACCGGAGTCGGCGCCGCGGCTGGGGAGAAGCCCGCTGAGCGGGTGGCTGCAACCGCTTCGGCAGGCTCTCCGAACGTCCTCATCTTCATGCCCGACCAGCAGTGCGGTTCAACCGTCCTGCCCGGCAGCCCCGTCGTCAAGCCGCACATGGACGCGTTCCTCAAGCAGTCGGTGGCGTTCAACTCGGCCTACTGCCCCGCGCCGCACTGCTGTCCTTCGCGCGCGAGTTTTATGAGTGGGCTTTATCCTTCCGAACACGGTGTATATAACAACGTCTCTACCGACACCGCGATCCATCTCAACCCCTATCCCGAAACGCCGTTCTGGGGCTTGTGGCTGCGCGCGGCGGGCTATGGAATGGGCTACGCGGGCAAGCTGCATGTGGGCCGCAATATTACGCCGGAGAGTTGCGGCTTCGACAACCTCAGTCAACTGGAACAGGACCGCGGAGTCGTCTCTCGCAGCCAGCAGCAGTGGGCGCGCACGCGCGACGAAAGCACCGATGCAGCCACACGCAAGCCTGGCGAAATGCTTCGCCCCGACTGGGGCAACAACCAGCTCTATCGCACAATCCCCGAGGGCGGAAAGAAGTTCGAAGACCTGCCCGACTACAAGATCATGCAGGCCGGCATCGCGGGAATGAAGCGCCTCGCGGCCGATAGCAAGCCGTGGTGCGTGATGATCTCCAACAGCGGAGCGCACGATCCCTACGACGCTCCGAAGCGCTTCGTCGACCTGTACGACGCGGCGAAGATCGAGCTACCCGCAAGTTTCGAGGACACGCTCGACGACAAGCCGCGCGTCTATCAGCGCCAGCGTTACGAGTACTGGTCGCAGCTATCCGACGACGAAACCCGTGATGCGGTGCGCCACTACTACGCCAAGTGTTCCATGCAGGACGAACTCTTCGGGCAGATGCTTCATGCACTCGAAGAGACCGGGCAGGCAGACAACACCATCGTCATCTACGTCTCCGACCACGGCGACTATCACGCGGCGCACGGCCTGTGGATGAAGGGTATTCCCGCGTTCAAGGAGGCGTATCACATCCCCGCCGTTGTGCGTTGGCCGAAGCAGGTCCAGCAGCCGGGGCGACAGGTCGATGCATTCGTTGCACAGGTGGATTGGTCCTCGACCATCCTCGAAGCCTGCGGAGTCGAGCCCGGGAAAAAGCTCTCCGGCATGAGCCTGATGCCATGGCTCAAAGGAGAAACGCCGGCCAACTGGCGCACGGCAATCTTCTCGCAGATGAACGGCGTCGAGCTCTACTACACGCAGCGCTTCGTCATGACGAAGGATTGGAAATACGTGTACAACGGTTTCGACTACGACGAGTTATACGACCTGCGCAACGACCCGCACGAGATGCGCAACCTCACGTTCCCCAACCTCGCCGCCAAGCGCGCCGAGGTGCGCACCGGCAAGGGGCTGGCGCATCAAGGAGTGCCCTGGCCGCCGTTGCCGGAGCATCTCGCGGCCGTCCGCAAGGACCTGCTCACACAGATGTGGAAGTTTGCGGACGAGCATCGCGACATCATCTCCAACCCCTACGGTACAGTGGCGCTCGCGCCGCTCGGGCCTGGACTCGCCGCTGAATAATTAGGCGTAGAGCAACATTGGCGTGATCGTCGGCTCAGGCTCGCCGTTGGCAACGATCATCCTCTTCAACTCCGCACGCAGCTCATCGCAGATGCCGCGATACTCTTCGCGTCCCACGAGATTGACCTGTTGATACGGATCGCCGGACAGCGAGTAGAGCGCGAAATCGGTATAGGTCTTGCTGAACGCCGCGTTGCCATGCACGAACGCAGGGTCATAAGCGCAGTAGGTCCAATCCCTGGTTCGAATGGCGCGTCCGCAGATCGACGAGCTGATCTGGATATACGCATTCGAGTTCCACGCCTTGCGCGCGGCGGGGTCGTCGATCAACGGCTTCAGCGGCTTGCCATCCATCCCCGATGGCACAGCCACACCGGCTCCGTCGATGAGTGTGGGCGTCAAATCGATCAGCGACACAACCTCGTTCACCACGACCGAGCGATCGAAGCCCGGACCAGCGACGATGAACGGAACGCGCAGGCTGGACTCATGCGGCGACCGCTTGTACTCGCCCAGCCGCGTGCGGAACGTGCAGCCGTGGTCGGAGAAGAAAACGATGATGGTGTTGTCCAGTTGCCCGGTCTTTTGCAGCGTG
>DASRLB010000398.1:0-4978 GCA_035648695.1 Acidobacteriaceae bacterium
GAAACTCGCCGGACATCATGCCGAACTGAAATGCGGAGACGATGCGGCCGTACTGCTCGTTGGAAAGATGCAGTGTGGCGCGCAGCAGCGGCGCCAGGATGGAGAGCGTCTGGCGGTCGACGAAGTTGATGACCGTGATGAGGAAGAGCAGCGAAAGGATGAGCCAGCGGCGCCGGTTCACCGTGGGGTCGGGCGGTGCGGCCATCTCGGTCGAACGTGGATAGAGAGCTTGTGACAACCGATACTCCGGAGGGTTCTCGTTGGCTCCCGGTCCGTCTGCATGCAAAACGCGAGGCGGGATCAGGGTATCAAGATGCGGCGGCTATGTGCTCTTCATGCCGCGCGCTTCGTACCAGGGCCGCGCCGATTGCAACACGTTGTTGACGTTGATGATGTTCTGCGTGCCGACGGTATCGAGCCACTGCTGCAACGCCGCTTCGCCCTGCGTGGCGTAGATGGGTGCGCCGTCCTGCCATGTGGCCCGGCCGCCGAGCACGCCGTGAAACTCCACGCCGCTTTCGGCCGCGAGCTCGAGCATCTCGATGAAGACCGCACTGGTGGTGCCGGCGGAGAGATAGACCATCGGCTTGTCGGTGTAGCTGGCGGTCGAGCGGAAAAGCTCCATGGCCTCGTCGCGGGTGTAGGCTGCCTCGCCCTTGAAGGCCTGGGTGCCGCTGACGAACGCCATCTGGATCGGAGCTTCGACTTTGAGCACGTCGGCGGCGTAGCGGGGCTTGGTGAACTCTTCGGTGCAGTAGCGCACGATCTCCGGCTTGCGCCTGGCGTAGGCCAGACCGGCCTCGTTTTCTCCGTGGACATCGTAGGCGAGGAATTCAAGGAAGAGGGGCATATCCATCGCGAGGCATTCCTGGCCGATGCGCTCCAGCCAGGCTTTCTTCTGCTCGTTCACCCACTGGTTTTCGTACTGGTTGTAGTAGATGAGAATCTTGATCGCGTCCGCGCCAGCCTCTTTGAGGCGCATCACCGACCAGCCTTCGGTGAGCGAGGGCAGCTTTTCGGGGCCGCTGGCGTCGTAGCCGGATTTCTCGTACGCGAGCAGCAGACCCTTGCCGTTGATGTTCTTCGACGCGGGCAGGCCGTACTCGACGTCGAGCAGGATCGAGGAGGCATGTTTGGTCAACGTACCGGCGACGATGCGCTTGAAGTCCTGCATCATTTCGAGCGGGGGTTCCGCTCCGCCGAGGGCCTTGGCCAGCATCTTCTTCAGCAGGCCGCGCTGGTCCATGGCGGCGGCGGCAATGACGCCGCGCTCGTCCGACATGGCTTTGAGGCCGGCGATCTTTCCGGGGGAGAGTTTGATGGACATTCGGCGCGTAATTCCTTTCGGCGGATCGATTTTCACTATAGATAGATAGGGATACCAAAGTCAATCTATTGAGAATGATTGACATCGATTTATGAAGTTTTAGAAGTGTTTGTAGGCCGGATTGAAGGCCGGACGCGGCTTGGTGTGGATGAATCCGGCAACGTCGTAGGCCTCCTGCGGCGAGAGGATACCCATGCGGTTTTGCGGCATATTGTGCTGGACGAATGCGGCCATTTTGGTGATGTTGTTCATGCCCGCGCCGTCGTTGAAGGACTGCGGGCCCCACAGCGGAGGAAACTGCGGGAGCCGGCCCTGGCCGTCGGACCCGTGACAGCCGGAGCATTGCGCGGCGAAGATTGCGGCGCCGCGCTGGGTATCGGGCGTAAGGGCGGGCAGCTTGACGAGACCGCGCCCGTTGAAGCGGCGGCGATGCGGCTGCGGCTGGGAGAGCCATGTGATGTAGTCCACGAGCGATTGCATTTCGGGGCCGGTGTAGGAGAGTGGCGTGCCGTTTTCGCTGCGGACGAAGCATTCCTGGATGCGGTCCTTCATGGTGATCATGTGGCCGGCGCGCTGGTTGAACATCGGGAATAGCGGCGGCAGGCCGACCATCGGCGAAGCGTACGGCTGGATGCCGCCTTCGGCGTGGCAACTGGTGCAACTGACCTTCGACGGCGTGTATTGCGCGGCGTAAAGATGCGTCTCGTTGAAGAGCAGCGCGCCGCGGCGGATGCTGTCGCCGCGCGGCCCCGAGGGGATGCTGGCGTCGTCGGGCGGTCTCCACGCGGAGCCGCTGCCGGGATGTTGCCACCAGTCCAGCAGCGAGAAATTCCGCACATGCAGGCTGACCGCGATCGCCACCGCGTAGACGACGGCGATCGTCACCATCACCGCGATGCCGGTGCGGTGCTTCATGGATGCTTTGCGCTCGCGACGCAGGGACGGAAGCCGAACTCGGCGTAGGCTGCCTGCGCTTCGGCGGATTGCAGATAGTCGAGCCAGGCCGAGGCAGCGGCGGCGTGCGGCGCGTTGGCGACCATGCCCGCTGCGTAAATACCCACGGTATTTTGAGTCGCTGGGATCGGCACACCGGCGATGGGGTTGCCGATTTTTTGCTGGAAGAGGATTTCGGAGGCCCAGACGACGCCGGCGTCGCTTTGACCCGAGAGGATGCGCATCGGTGTCTGACGGTGGTGGACCTGGGTGAGGAAGGTCGTGCCGCTGTGGGTCTTCTGCTCGTAGACGGTGCGGACCAGATCGTCGCCGCCGGCTTTGCGCAGAGAGTTCTGGATCTGTTTCGCAACGCCTTCGGTTTCGATGTTCGGCATGGACACGCGGACGCTCGGTGCGGCGAGGTCTTTGAGGCCGGCGATGTGCTTCGGATTGCCGGCGGCGACCATGATCTCCAGCGTATTGGTGGTGTAGCGGACGACGTGGTCGACCTGGTTGTGCCGATGCATGTCGTCCAGCACATTGGCGCCAGCCTCGTAGACGTCGGGCACTGTATGGAGCGTGAGGTTGCCGAGCGTGATGGTGTTGCCGGCAGCCATCTGTTTGCGGAGGATTCCGGGTGGCAGTGTCTCGTAGAAGATGTGCCCGGCGAACTCGGGGTGTTGCTTTGTAAAGCCCGCGATGAGACGCGGCATCACGAAGAATTGATTGCCGCCGATGTAGAGCACGAGCTTCGCATCCTGTAGATCGCCATGCAGGTCGGGGACGTTATCGATGTCGTCGACGTGGAAGACAAGGCCCTTGTCTACGGCGGGGGCGTTGGCGCCTTTGCTCCACGGCGGCGCAGTCTGCGCGAGGGCGCAGAGCGGCAACGAACAGATGATTGCAGCGACAAGCGTGCGCATGGATGGGCCTCCTTAGCTGGCGATGTAGGTGAAGTGTCCCTCGGACTGGAGCAGAGAAATCGCCGATACCATCGCCGGGACGATCAGCACTCCGGGGACGGTGTTTGCCTGCAGGTCGCGCACGATTTCTTCGGGCGGAGTCTTGAGCGACGCCTGCGCGACCATGCCGCGCACAACTTCTTCGGTGGCGTTGTGGCAGCTCAGGAACTGCACGCCGCGGTGTTGTAGCGCCTCGATGGTGGAGTCCTGGTAGATCGACGCGCGGTCGTTGAGGTCGGTGGAGGTGTTGGCGGTCTTGTGGAGATAGACGTTCCGCGTCGCCGGCTTGCCGGTCTTGGGGTCGTTGACCTGGGCGAACGGGCCGAGCGGATACTTCTCCCACATTGCGTCGCTAAAGTTGAGCAGGTTGGCCGGGCCGTGCAGGGCGGCGACAACCTTGATCGAAGCTGGAGCGATGCCGAAGCCGAACTGAAATCCGTTCAGCGTATTTTTGATGCCGTTGAGGAACTTTCCCTCGCCCACGGCGCGCACATCGAAGACTTGTTTGGCGCGCCCGGCGTGTTTCAGGAGCGCGGCGAATTCCGCGGACTTCCAGTCGGTCTGCTGGAAGACGAGTTGTGCTTCTGCTGTGTGAGAAAGCGTGGCGAGGGTGCCGAGGGCTGCTGCGCCGGTGGTGAGAAACGATCTGCGGTTCCAGTTCATGCGAGTTTTCCTTTCAGTTTTAATGCTGCCAGATGAGGCTATAAAGCAGGATGATCAAGACCGCGACCGAGACGGCGACGTAGAGGAAGTCGTGCTCTTCGAGGAAGACGAAGATGGAGAATGCGACACGCGCGACCGGCGTGGCGATGAGCATCAGGACGCCACACTGGATGATCGCGAGGTCGTCGCCGTGCAGGGCGTGGAGCAGGATCGAGCCGGGGCGGCGCAGCTCGGGCGCGGTGCCGTTGAAGATAGTGAAGTCGACTACGGAACGGCCGTGATGCACGAGGAAGAGCACGCCGCCCAGCAGGATAACCGCGGCCGACGACAGCACGCCAACGCGCAGCAGCATGCCCACCTGCGCTTCCATCCTGGTGTCTTGCTCGGCGTTTGCAATGTAGATGTGGCGCGGCGCCATTTAGAGCCTCCCCGTAAAGCCGCTGTAGATCATCTCGATGCCCAGCGCGGCGATGACGACGGCGAACAGAATGCGGATGGCCTGCGTCCGCGCGCGCACCAGGAACTGCGTCCCCAGCAGCGAGCCGGCGAGTACGCCCAGCGTCACCGGCATGGCGATGGCCGGTTGCACGTAGCCGCGGCTTAGATAAATGCCGGCGCTGGCCGCGGCCGTGACGCCGATCATGAAGTTGCTGGTGGCGGTGGAGACCTTGAACGGGATCATCATCGCCTCGTCGAGCGCGAGCACCTTGACCGCGCCGGAACCGATGCCGAGCAGGCCGGAGAGCGTCCCCGCGCCGAACATAAGGCCGAAACCGAGGGGGACGCGGCGTACTTGATACGGCTCCATTGTCTTTCCCACCGGGTAGCTGGCGTTCAGCCGCAGCCGGGTGGCGAGCGGGTCGCCGGGACGGTCCGGGGCCTGTTCCTTCCTGTGCCGCACGGAGGTGGCCGCGGAGAGCATGAGCGCGAAGCCGAAGATGATGGCTATCTTGCCGGTCGGCGTTCCGGTCGCCAAGAACGCTCCGAGGATGGCGCCGGTGGTGGTGGCGATTTCCAGCAGAAGGCCGATGCGCATGTTGGAGAAGCCCTTGCGGACGTAGGCGGAACTCGAACCCGACGAAGTTGCGATCAC
>DASRLB010000399.1:0-8021 GCA_035648695.1 Acidobacteriaceae bacterium
CTTGTGTACACTCTGTCATCAAAGGCCGTCCTTTTTCTGGTTTATAACTTCGTCTGACAACGCTGTTATGACAGAAAATACGGCCTTTTGCTATATATTTTTTAGCCAATACATAATCGCTCGTGAGAAATCCGGGCTAGATGCGAAATCCCCGCCGGTAGCCGGGCTTTGGTGGTTACTCTATGTCTTCAGTGTACGAAGGGCGTCAATAGTTTTCGGGGTGATTGAGTTTGTAAGTGGTTGATTTAGTTGTAGAAAATAAATGTTGGCTGTGGGCAGGAAGACACGGTTGGGGTCTGGGCCTCCGACGAACCAGGAAGGTTGAATGGTGGAAGTCCAGACTTGCGAGGTGGCTCCTGCGTCCGCCACCCGTAGAAGACTCCCATTGGGACGCCTTCATGCTAGAAATGTCGATCTGTCGCTCCTGCCGAACGGCCCACTTTGCGGGAGGGCAAAGTGGGCCGTTCGATGGCGATGACTCAGACCGCTCGCTTAGAGACTGTCCAGAAACTTCGCCCGATGACGGATGCGATTTCGAGGCGCAGGAAGGAATGCTTGTCCCCGGGGGCTAAAAGCCAGAATTTGTGGCCACTTCGATGTCCGGGATAAATCCCGGACCTTGTATCTTGCGAATCGAGGCGTAACTTGGGGTTACGTTTCGGCGGAAAGGCCGTCCGGACCTGAGGCCGGCGCGAGCTGAGCCTGAAGATAGATCGGCCTCCGTCCCTCTCTTTTTGACGCCGTGGAGAATCGGAGGCCTTTGGAGCCTGCATGTTCAAGGTTGGCGGAAAGAGCAAGTCCGTTCCTAGCGGACGCGGGACGGCAAGCCGAAGCTCAGAGTAACGCGGAGGCAGTCCATGAGCAAGGTATCGGTAGTCAGTCGGGCAAGAGTGTTTGCGGGCGTCGATGTGAGTGCGAAGACGCTCGCCGTGGCAGTGCAACGAGAAGGCAAGGATGGTTTCGAGCAGCGCGAGTTCGCCAACTCCAAGCCGGGGCGCAGGCAGTTGATCGCCTGGCTGCGGAAGTCCAGAGCGCAGGTGCGGGTGGCGCTGGAGGCCACCGGGACCTACTCGCTGGACGTGGCGCTGGCGCTGGATGGTGCCGTCGGCATCGAGGTTGCGGTGCTGAACCCCAAGACGGCCAACCGGTTCGCCCAGACGCTGGGGCGGTCCAAGACCGACCAGGCCGATGCGGTGGCGCTGTCCGAGTACAGCCTGCGGATGCGGTTCGCGGCCTGGCGGCGGCCGTCTGGGAGCGCGCTGGAGTTGCGCCAGATCAGCCGCTACATCGCCGCGCTCGCCCAGGAGCATACGCGGGCGCACAACCGGCTGCACGCGGCCCAGGCTTCCGAAACCACGCCGCGCTGCGTGCGCGAGGACCTCAAGCGGTCGATGGCGGACTTGAAGAAGCGTATCGCGGAACTGCGCCGGAAGGCCGTGGCGATGGTCCGGAAGGATGCGGAACTGGCGTCGAAGCTGGAGCAACTGACCAGCATCCCGGGCATCGCCGAGACCAGCGCGGTGCAGTTGCTGGGCGAGCTCGCGGGGCTCGATCCGGAGATGACGGTGCGGCAGTGGGTGGCCCATAGCGGCCTCGATCCGGCGCACCGGCAGTCCGGCAGCTCGGTGCACAAGCCGTCGCGGATCAGCCGCCACGGCAACCGCCACCTGCGCCGCGCGCTCTACATGCCGGCCCTGGTCGGGGTGCGCTTCGACCCGCATATGAAAGCCTTCTACACACTGCTCCAGGCAAGACACAAGACCAAGCTGCAGGCCCTGATGGCCGTCGCCAGAAAACTGCTGCACGCCATCTTCGGCATCTTCAAAACGAACACACCCTATGACGGTAGAAAACTCTTCCCGGAACTCCTCCCAGCTTGAAAAGAGAAATATCCCCTCTCCACACCCCTAAAGAGAAAAAATGCTTGCAAATCAAGAGAGAATCTATCCCAGAAGCAAAAGCCACAGCAAATCGGCCATGCACTGCCAAGTTCCTGGACAGGTTCTTAGAAGACATACTTTGCGGACAACTGGAAGAAGCGGCTGTCGGGAGTGTAGTTCTGGAGCGATCGCGCGGTGGTAATCAAACCTCCCGATGCCCCGATGTTCGTGGTGCTTGGTGTGTTATAAATCGGCGTGTTCAAGACATTGAAAGCGTCGGCACGGAACTCCAGATACTGCTCTTCAAAGGTGTGAAAATGTTTGAACACCGACATATCCAGACGCTGAATGCCAGGACCGTAGATCTGATCGCTTCTGCCGCCCAGGAATAGCTTCGCCGTCGCCTCGTCCGTGATGTAGGTTGGATACGGATATTTGTTGGGCTGGCAGGCAATCGTAGGATCCGGGCAAGTATTGAACGGCGTGATAAGAGAAGCCGGTAAGGGATTCGCGAAGGCGCATGGGTTATACCAGTTCGTCTTGTTCCGAACGGACGTAGGACACGGGATGGATGGATTGGTTGAGTTGTGAGTGCCACCGGGGGCGAACGGATTCCCGATGAGGATCGCATTCTGCGTGCCGCCAGTGTCGTTGGTTTGGTTCGCCGTGCCCACAGTAAATGGATTGCCCGATTGCAACTGGTACGTAACGTTGGTGGACCAGCCTCCAAGCAACGCGTCGACGGCGTAGTTGCTATGGTTCAGGTGCGCTTCGCCTCGGCCAAACGGCAGCCGGTAGAACCCGTTGAAGGTGAATCGGTGACGGGTGTCCCAACCGGAGTTGGTCATGTCCTCGCGAATGGGAATGATGCTGGCATCGCGATAGCCGCCAATGCCTCCGCCGAGCGGGTTGGCCGCGTCGTCCAGAGAGTGAGACCACGTGTAGTTCGCCGAGAAGTTCAGCCCATGCGAAATGCGCTTTTGAAGCGTCGTCTGTAGCCCGTTGTAGCTTGAAATTCCCTCATATTGCACATCGCTTGAACCGGCGAAGTCGGGGAAAGGGAGGAAGGCCTGTGTCGAACCCGACGGCAGCAGAACGGTAGTTGAGTTGGTGTTGATGCCGATCGGCAGGTGCCTTCCGACGGTACCGACATAACTGATTGTGGCGACAAAATCGTTGGTGAACGCTTGCTCGAACGCAAGGTTATAGTCCATCGCGTAAGTAGTTTTCAGGTTAGGGCTTTGGCCGACCAGGCCCGGTGTCGCGAAGTAGGTCGTCAGACCCTGCGCAATCGCGTTGGAAAAGCCTTGTTCCAGGGTGTAACCGTTGTTGGCGCAGCTAACCGAGCCCTTGATGCAGGAGGGCGCGGGGAAGTTGTCGCTGAACACAAAAGGATAGTTGGTTGCGAGATTGACCGCGGCGCCGCCTTGCTGCTGTCCCTGGTAGAAGATGCCGAAGCCGCCGCGAAAGACAGTCTTGGTATCCGCGGTGTACGCAAACCCGGCCCGAGGCGCGAAATTCAGGTTTTGCTGCTGCGTCAGCCGGGGATTCTGATCGTATTGCAGCGTAATGTGGTCCTTCGCCAGCACGGCGAGGAATGCAGGGTTGAGGGTGATCTTCCCCTGGTCTACCGCCGGGATGTCATAGACTCCGGTTCCGGTGCCGATGCCTGTGCTGGTGGTGTAAAAGTTGGCCATCCTTCCAGCCATTTCCTTGTACGGCTGGAAGTACTCATACCGCACGCCGAGGTTCAGCGTCAGTTTCTTCGTCAGCTTCCAATCGTCCTGCGCGTACGCGGAGATATTGTCCTGGGCGTCATTGAACTTGCCGGATGGTCCGATCGAGCCGTTCGACATGTTGTCGGTCAGGAAATCCGCGATGCCGCTGCCGGTGTTGGCTATGCCCGGCGAGCCGGTCTGCGAACCGTTGAAGGTATAAGCCGGGTGAGACGACGGCGGCTCCAGGGTGTCGGAGCGGACACTTTGATACGAGAAACCTACCCGCACCGAATGATTCCCAAGGTTCCAGGAGAAGTTATCGAGGATCTGGTACTCGTTCTCGACCTCTTCTTCCGGCCTGTAGGCGTGTGCGCCAAAGGCAGCGATGCCGCCGCCGCCGCTGATCGTGGTCGTGGGAAGGCCGCCGTTATCCGGAAAATCGGGTCCGGACGGAACGCCGCCCAGACCGAGAGCGGCTGCGCTGTTGATGTTGAAGCCTGGGTTCAGGATATCGAAGTGCCCATAGTCATAGGCGAAACGGAACTCGTTGACGAGGTTCGGAGAAAAAATATGAGTTTCGCTCAGCACGAAGTTGTTACCGTAATTGATTTGCGCGCCGCTCACGCTGGCCGAACCATTGCCGGTGCCACCGTCGAGCACCGGGCCAAGCGGCGCCGCGTTGTTGCCGCGTTGGTTCAGATAGCTGAAACGCGCAAACATCTGGTCTTTGGGGCTGATATTCCAGTCCATGCGCGTGTCCCACTGGAAGGTATAGACAGGCTGCTTCAGCGTGAAGGCATAGTTCTGACTTGCGATACCGTGGACGGATTGGTTCGGCATCGGATACATGTTCAGGATGGCCTTCGCGACGGGATCAATCTGATTTGGGCAAAGGATGTTCTGTCCGGTCGGATTTGCAGGCGTTGCGAGGGCCGGGCAGGTCATCTTCACCTGATTGTTCTGCGGTTCATACAGGGTTTGGGGAACGCTACCTCCGAAATTCGCCGGTGTCAGGAGTTCCGAGAAGTCCCCCTGCCGCTCCAATGCGGTGGGCACGGTGATTGCGCCCTGCGGTACTGCAATCACGATGCGGTTGGCCTGAACATCGCCGAAAAGGAAGATATGGTTCTTGAGGACGGGACCTCCGAGCGTGGCCCCGAATTGGTTCTGCCGATACTCGGAGTTCTTCGCGCTCGGCGCCGCAACCCAGTCGTGCGCGTCCAGATAATCGTTGCGGAAATACTCCCAGAGATCGCCATGTAGCCTATTGGTGCCCGCCTTGATGCTGGCATTCACCACGGCGCCCGCGGAGTGGCCGAACTCGGCACTGTAATTTGCGGTGCTGACTTTGAACTCAGCCAGGGCGTCTGGCGGAGGGTTGATGAGGTAGCTGGTGCCCCCAAGGTAGTCGACGGTCACAGAGTTGTTGTCCACGCCGTCCAGCACGAAGTTGTTCTGCTCCGCGCGCATTCCATTCGCGTCGAAGTCGCCGTTGCCGTTGGCGCGAGAACCCTTGGACGGCACCGCACCCGGCGCCAATTGCGCGAGGTAAACAATATTGCGCCCATTCAGCGGGGTGTCGTTGATCTCCTGCGTGGTGAAAGTTTGGCCCGTAGAACTATCCTGCGACTGAAGCATCGGCGGAGCGTCGGTCACTGTGACAGTTTCAGTCACGGCGCCGAGCGAGAGCTTGGGCGAAACATTCATCCGTTGGCCCAGCGAAACAGTGATGTTTTCCTGGACTGCATTCTTGAACCCGGGAGCGGACGTGGTCAATGTGTACTTGCCAATCTTGATCGGCGAGAACACATAAACGCCGCTACCGTCGGCCTTGGTGGTCAGCTTGAACCCGGTTTCCGGGCTGAGCAGTGTCACCTGGGCGCCGGGAATGGCAGCGCCGGATTGGTCCTGGACGGTGCCGGTGATGGCGCCCTGGTCCAGGAACTGCGCGGATGCCGTGGCAGTGAACATGGACCCGAAAATGCAGAACAAAACTACGAGGGCCTGTTTTGCGAACTGTGTCGTATGCGTATCCCGAGGACCAAACTGCTTGTGCATTGTGTATCTCCACATGCTCGTCGGCATGTTTTGTATCCGAGGGGCTTGTGCCCGCCAGAGGGGAACCTTCGTGACGCTGCTACGGCCAACCAGCAGCGAGAGCACATATTTCGTAATCGAGAGCAATATATTGCTTACGATTGAAATATGTCAAGCCGTTACGGCGACGAGCCTCCTTGCCATGACATAAGCGATTGTAATAGATTGACCCTGTTCGAGGTAATGCTATTCCATGCCTGTTACATCCTGTTTCGCTGTTGGATACGTCTTGCGCAAATTGACGACAGTTCTTGCCGTGCTCACTTTTGCTGCCGTCCCATTTTGTGCAGCCGGTCAGAAGCCGGTGAAGCCGCCTCCGTTGCTGCTCGGCGCGGCCTGGTATCCGGAACAGTGGCCGGAATCGCGCTGGGCCGCCGATTTGGAACTCATGGAAAAGGCCCACCTCCACGTGGTCCGAGTGGGAGAATTCGCCTGGACCGCGATGGAGCCGCAAGAAGGCAGGTACGAGCTCGATTGGCTGGAGCGCGCCATCAACCTCGCCGGCCAACATGGAATCTACGTTATTTTGGGGACACCAACCGCCGGTCCGCCGGTGTGGATGGCGACCAAGTATCCCGACATCCTCGTTACCGACTCGAATGGGAAGCAGTACGCAGGACCGACGCGCAACCACTACAACTGGAACAGCGAACGGTATCGCGGATTCGCGCGCGAGATGGATGAGCAGTTGTCCAAACGTTTTGGGCACAATCCCTACGTAATCGGCTGGCAGATCGACAATGAGTATTCCAACCAGTCATTCGACCCGGCGACGCAGGCGCAGTTTCATGCGTGGCTCGAGCGTCGTTATGGCACGATCGACAAGCTCAACGCAGCCTGGACGACGGCGTACGACAATCAAACGTACTCGGCGTTCGACGAGGTCCCGCTGGTCAACGGGACCGGCGACAACAACCCGGGTCTTTGGCTGGATTCCAAGCGCTTCATCACCGACTCTCTGCGCGGCTATCAGAAAGTGCAGATCGACGCCATCCGCCGGTTCGCGGACCCGAAGCAGAAGATTACGACCAACATGATGGGCTGGTACGACCTCTACGACCACTACACCATCGCCCAGGACCTGGACATTGTCGGCTGGGACAACCCGCAGGTGGAGGGAAAGTTCGATCCCGTCAGGAATGGCGCGCCGCACGATCTGATGCGTGGTCTGAAAGACCAGAATTACTGGGTGATGGAAACCACCGCCGGTCCTCGAGGTGGCGGCAACGCCAGCATTCAACTGGATAAGGGTGCCATGCGCGCGGCGATCTGGGCGGACATCGGGCACGGCGCCGACCTGATCAGCTACTGGCAGTGGCGCGACGCGCTGAACGGCGGCGAAGCCAATCACGGCGCTCTCGTCGACGTCGACGGCCAGCCCGATCCGATCTATGCGGAGTATGCGCAGATCGGCAGCGAGTTTGAAAAGGCGGGGCCGGTTCTGGCGGGGACCACGGTCGACGCTCACGTTGCGATACTGCAGTCGTACCCCAGCCGCTGGGACATCGACTGGCAGAAGATGAACCCTGCTTACAACGCGATCGACGCGCTGATGAGCTACTACGCGCCGCTGCACGCGCTCGGTTACAGCATCGACATTGTTCCTCCCAACCGCGACCTGTCGAAGTACAAACTGGTGATCGCTCCGGGGCTTGAGGTTCTCACCCAGGCTGAATCCGATAACCTGACACGCTACGTCAAGGGAGGCGGCCATCTCGTTCTGGGGCAGCGCTCGGCGATGAAGGACGAGAACAACTCACGCTGGCCGCAACGTCAGCCGGGGCCACTGGCTTCCCTGCTGGGCGCGCGGGTGGAGCAGTACACCGCGCTGCGCGCTCCCGTCGCGGTCTCGGGAGATTGGGGCCAATCGAAGAGCGAACTCTTCGCGGAGCAGCTCACGGTGCAGGCCGCCGACGTCAAGGTGATGATGCGCTATCACGCGCCGAATTCCTGGCTGGATGGCGAGCTGGCGGCCGTGACACGCAAGATTGGCAATGGCTCGTTCACCTACATTGGCGCGTGGCTCGACGATGCGGGGACAAAACGGGCGGTGCAGTGGATGCTCAGCGAAAGCAGCCTCAGCCCGGATGTCTTCGCGGTTCCTGAAGGAGTAGAGGTTTATCGCCGCGTCGCGGGCGACCGCAGCGTATTCATCGTCGACAATCTGTCGCACGCTGCGCAGACCATCCTGCTGCCCAGCGAGATGAAGGACGCGCTGAACGATCGGATGGTGCATTCCGTGGAGCTTCCAGTCTACGGAGTGGCAGTCCTCGCTTCAGAAAGCGGCCGGTAAGAATATTGCCAGCCGGTATTGCTGTGCCTGAGA
>DASRLB010000400.1:0-3426 GCA_035648695.1 Acidobacteriaceae bacterium
GAACGAGACCGTGACGCCGGAAGCCAAGGCGCAGAGCTACAACAATTTCTACGAGTTCGGCACCGACAAGGGCGATCCGGCGAAGAATGCGCACACGCTGCGCACGCGGCCCTGGACGGTAAAATTCGAGGGCCTGGTCGCCAAGCCGCAAACGGCGGACATCGACAGCATCATGAAGTATCGCCCCATTGAGGACCGTACCTACCGCTTCCGCTGCGTCGAGGCGTGGTCGATGGTCATTCCATGGAACGGGTACCCGTTGGCGGAGATCATCAAGTGGGCGCAGCCGCTCTCGTCCGCGAAGTTCGTGCAGTTTACATCGCTGGCCGACCCCAGCCAGATGCCCGAACTTGGGTCGAGCGGCATCAACCCGCCTTATGTCGAGGGTTTGCGGATGGATGAGGCGATGAACCCGCTGGCGCTGCTGACCTTCGGCTCGTACGGCGAGACGCTTGCGAACCAGCAGGGCGCGCCGATTCGGATGGTCGTGCCGTGGAAGTATGGTTTCAAAGGCGCAAAGTCGATTGTGAAGATCAAGTTTGTGGATAAGATGCCGCATACGACGTGGAACGATTTGAACTCGAGCGAGTATGGGTTTTATTCAAACGTGAACCCGTCTGTGGACCATCCGCGGTGGTCGCAGGCGCATGAGCGGCGGCTGGATGGGACGGGCGGGATTTTTCCGAAGACCATTCCGACGCTGCCGTTCAACGGCTATGCGAATGAGGTCGCGGGAATGTATGCGGGGATGGACCTGAGGAAGAATTTCTAGCGCGTTCGCGCTTCACGTACTGTTGTTATCGGAGACTATGCCAGCGCGCGCTATACCCTATTTGAAGATCGTCGTGCATGTGTTGTGCCTGCTGCCGTTTCTCTGGCTGGTGCATATGTATCGCAACGGCGCACTCGCGAACGAGACTGATCCGGTTAACTTTCTGACGCACTTCACAGGCAACTGGACGCTGTGGATTCTGTTGGGCGACCTTGCGATTACGCCGGTGCGGCGGTTGAGTCCGTCGCTCTCGTGGCTGGTCCGGTTTCGGCGGATGGTGGGGCTGTATGCGTTTTTCTATGCCACGCTGCACCTGATGATCTACGTGTTCCTGTTCTCGGGATATAACGTTCCAGCGGCGTTTGCCGGCGTGCGGGCGGGGCATCTGGCGGAGCCGTTTCGGCAATTCAAGTTGATTTGGCCGACCATCTACGGGGACATCACGAAGCGGCGATTTATCCAGGTTGGATTTCTGGCTTGGCTGATCCTGCTGTCGCTGGCCGTGACGAGTCCGCAGCGCGTGCTGCGTGCGATGGGTGGGAAGAATTGGCAGCGGCTGCATCGGCTCATCTATGTGGCCGGCGCGTTGGCGTGCATACACTTCTGGTGGCTGGTGAAGACCGGCGTCAGGACGCCGTGGAAGGACACCGCGGTGCTGGTGGCGCTGTTGCTGGCGAGGGTGGTCTATGCCGTGTGGAGGCGCAGACGGATGCCTGCGCGAGCGACAGTGCGGACGGCTTAGCGTTGGCGGCGCAACTTATAGCATTTTGCGTTCTGATGTAGTGCGCGGACCAGGGCATCTATATGTCGCGCCTTCAGCGCTCTGACATACACCGCGTTTGTGACCCAGGGCTTCGCCCTGGGCTGGTATGGGACGGGCCTTCGGCCCTAAAACCAGACCGAACCATAGCTGAAGGTGAATCGCTCTAAAACCAGACCGAACCATAGCTGAAGGTGAATCGCTCTAAAACCAGACCGAACCATAGCTGAAGGTGAATCGCTTTAGGTGGGTGCGGACAAACCGCCGGCCGCGTTGGTGGACCGTCTGGCGAGCGTTTATCTGTCGAGCAACGGCGATATCAAAACGATTCTGCTGGCGCTGATTGCGTCGCCGGAGTTCAGCTCCGCCGAACTATTGCGGCGGCGGCGCGGGGCCATTTCCCGGCGGGGAAGTTTCAGGCTTGTTGACATCTGGAGACAACGGAACTTCGGTCAGTGTGAGATTTACATCTGCCACGTCCGATTCCTTGACGATCACCGAAGTATTGCTGTCTGCGAATGCATTGGTGGCCTTGATCATGTCGGCGCGGACTGGCATGTTGTCGGGAAATCCTTCGGGCATCGTTCCAATCTTCGCGTCGGTCGCCGCGAGGGTATAGGTGCCGGCGGGCACGCCGGTGAAGACGAAAGCGCCGTCGCGCGAGAGATCGCCGCGAAAGATGAGAGAGTCGTCGGTGGTGTCGGTGAGCGTCAGGGTGGCTGTGGTGATCCCGCGGCCATCCGGCGTGGAGAGCCTGCCTTGAATCCGATGGAAATCGTCGCTGGGTATGGTGATGTCGATGCCTGTGACTTCATCGCCGGAGCGGAGTTCGTATGTTTTGGCGGCCTTTTTGTGCAGCGTGTCGCCGCTGTAGATGTGCATATCGTGAGCATTGGGGGCGAGGCCCATGAGGCCACCCATGAATTCGTCCCCGCCGCCATTCAATGGATTCATCGGCGCCTGCACCGCAGCGACCCGGTATGTCCCGGGCGGCAGGCCGGCGATGCGAAAGTGGCCCAGGTCGTCGGTCGACTGGCTCTGGTGCATGAACAGGATGCGCATGAGAGCGCCAGCGTTCATGGCATCTTCCGCCGACTTCGTTGTTGGAGGCTTGGCGTCGACCTTTTGCACGTCCATGGTCACCTGCGACGCGGGTGAGCCGTCGGAATAGAGCACCTGGCCGCTCACGGCAGCGCCTCGTTGTAAGGTCACATCGAAGCGTCCCGTCTCCTGTGCTGCCACGACCACGGTCCCGTACTTGATCAGAAGCCCGCGCATTTTTTCCGGTGAGTTGCTGCTCATGTCTTCGGCCGTGAAGTCGTCCATGGGTGAAAGGTAGCCGGGGAGCATGGCGATGACACTGTATTCGCCCGCGACCAGATGGTCGGCAATGTAGGCGCCGTCGCTACCCGCTCGCGTCAGGACTTCCGACCCCGTGTTGCCTTGTTGCTTCGCGTCAGTCGGGGGAAGGGGCAGGATGGCGACCATCGCTCCCCGGGCTGGACGATGCGTATCGGCGCAGAGGACGGTGCCGGTGATGCGTGCATTGCGCGGCGGTGGCGGAGGCGGCTTCACCGGCGCGTGCCCCGGCGGAGGCCCGGGCGCAGCAGAAGTATCTTGCGCGATGACGGGAATCACCAAGAGCGCCAGGACGGCGAGGCAGATGAAGCGAAAGAAGCGCGTCATGCGGACAGTGTAGCCCGGCGAAAGACAAGTTGGAAAACGGTTAGTCGCCTTCCCCAATGCCTTCGAACATGTCGCTGGATTGTGTCGCAGGTTGTGGCACCATGGCGGCGGCGAGGGTGTAGTGCTCGTTCTGGCCGTGGGTGAGGAAGATGCCGCGGACCTGTTGTTCGAGTGGCGCTTGCGAGGTGTGTTTGCGGAAGGCTTCCAT
>DASRLB010000401.1:0-2279 GCA_035648695.1 Acidobacteriaceae bacterium
AACGGCTCAGCGGGGCTTCGCGCCGACATCGGTTAATGCCAACGACGGAACGACGACGCCGGTATCGGGTCCAGCGTCTCCCTCGTCCGCGCGAACTGCGGCAGGTGGTGATTCTGTTGCCAATGGTCCTGTGGGAGCAGATAGTCCATCTGACCCGGCCAGTCCAGGCAGTTCTGGTGTGGTGTCGGATGTGACATCGGTAGGCAGCGCCGGTCCCACAAATTCGCAACCGCCCGCACCTGCGAGATCAAGAGGTGGACTGGCGCGCGCTGCCGATCAATTAAAGGGCTTTCGGCGACGCCTCGGATCGCTGCCCTCTGATGCGGCCCCTCACGCCACCCCGCCACGAATTCCAATCGACCACGAGGAGTAACTGGAGGTAACCATGACTTTTTCCCTCAAACGCGAAGTACGCCGTCCCGAAGTCTCTGACGCGCATAACCCCTACCTGGCCGCCCGCCGCGAATGGGACGAGCGGTACGGAGATCTCATCACGCGCGCCAGGAACTGGCGCACGATGGCGGCACTATGTTCGCTTGTTGCACTGGTGGCAACGGCTGGCATGGTGTGGCTGTCCGCGCGCTCACACGTCGTTCCATTCGTGGTTCTCGTAGACAATCTCGGTCGGCCAGTCGCGTCGGGGATCGCGGATCAGACCTCTCCAAACGACGACCGGCTCAAGCGATCGAACGTCTTCAACTGGATCGAAAACCTGAGGACCGTCACGACTGACGGCGTTTCGCAGCGAAAGGCGATTGATCGTGTGTATGCGCAGATCGCCAGCGGGAGCGCAGCCCAGACGTTCGTCAGCGAATATTACCGGGGCGATCCGCCTTTCAAGCGCGCGGAAACCGAAACCGTCTCGGTCGAGGTGAAGTCCGTTCTGCCCACCAGCGACCGAACCTACGAAGTCGAGTGGGTGGAAACAACCCGCGATCTATACGGAACGGTCCAAGCGACAGATCGCTGGAAGGGGTACCTGTCGATGGTGCTCAATCCGCCAACGGATGAGCGCCAAGCGCGCATCAATCCGCTCGGCGTTTACATTACCAACGCAAGTTGGGCGAAGGTTCTCTGAAACAAGTTCCGGAAGGAGGAACGAAATGCTGTCATTACGAATCGTCATCGCCGTCACTCTGAGTTCTGCGTGGATGCTGTCCGCGCAATCTCAACCTCCAGCGCCGCCGCCGGCCGGAGTGAAACGTGTCCCACCGGCTGTACAGGGGCAAATACCGCCGACAAACGTACCGCCGCTTTTGCCGCAGTACGACTTCGGCGGTCAACCGCGAACTCTCGAAGATTCCGGCAGTTTCCCTGGTGCGAGTGGAGCCGTGCCGAAAGACTTCCGGCCAAAAGCGGACGTGCCACTGACACCCACGGCGCTCGAAGCCGTGCGCGTGAGCGAGCGTTGGCAAGGAGAGAAGAACGCGCCATCGCCGGGTCCCGATGGGCGCGTGATGTACTCTTTTGGAGCTGGACTGCCGACCGTGGTCTGTGCGCCTCTCCGGGTGTGCATGATCGAGCTGCAGGCAGGTGAGAAGATCGTCGGCGAGCCGCACATCGGCGATTCGGTGCGATGGAACATCTCGCCCGCGATGTACGGCACGGGAGAACAGGCCACGGCGGTAATCATCCTCAAACCGCAGACGCCCGGTCTCGACACCAATCTTCTGATCACGACGGATCGCCGGGCGTACTACCTTCGCCTCATTTCAAAGCCGGACGATTACGTCGCCCGCGTCGCGTTCGCATATCCCGACGATGACAGCAGCCGCAAGTGGCAACAGCAACTGGCAGAGCAGCAGGCTTTGGCGAAACAGGAAAAGCACGCGGCGGAAGTGCCGCCCGCCGTAATTGCTGTCGAGAAGGTGAACTTCAATTACACGATCCGCGGAGGCGATGAGCACATCCGGCCTGTCCGTGTGTTCGACGACGGCGCAAAGACCTACATTCAGATGCCTGCCGAGCTTGCGCACCGCGAAGCGCCCGTGCTACTCGTACTGGGCAAAGACGGCAAGGGCGAAATGACGAACTACCGCGTAAAGGACCAGACCTATATCGTGGACCGCCTCTTTGATCGCGCGAATCTCGTGCTCGGATCGGGTAAGAAGGCCCAGAAAGTGGAGATCAGCCGTGGACACCAAAAATAGTTCCGATCACCAGCCAATCGAAGCGCCAAGCGGAGTCGATCTCCATCCCCAGCCACAGAGAGCTGTGCGGATCAGCAGGCGGGCAAGCATGGCCATTGTCTCTGTGATTGTGCTCCTGCTGATCGCATT
>DASRLB010000402.1:0-6458 GCA_035648695.1 Acidobacteriaceae bacterium
GCAGTGGGTCGCGCACCTCAGAACGCGGTGAAGAAGGACTTTGGGGCGCTGACCGATGGCGGCGCGGCGACTGCGATGGGGTCGTCGATCTGGTGGAGCGATGTGGCGTTCGGGGCGGTGGCCGAGGATGCGGCGGAGATCCGGCGGACGGCAACGGTTGAGGTTTGGAGTTATCAGGAAGCAGGTGAAGCGTGAGCGATGCGGGTGTGGAGGCGACGTCTCCGGTAGTGCGAAGAGTGCGCGCGTATTTTGCTCCAGTGGCGCGCGCGGCGGGGGTGCCGGCGCTGTTCGATCCGGCGCAGATGGGGGCGTTTGCGGTGGATGCGCCGCCGGCGCCGTGGTTGGACCTGGGCTGGGTTTACGGCTTTGCAAGGAAGTGCGGGACGAAGGTGGAAGCGGTGCGGACGGGTGCTCCCGCGATTGCGCAGTTGCAGGTGAGGACGGAGATTGAGTCTACGCTGGCGCTGGCGTTTGGGAGTTGGGGCAAGGTGCAGTTGGCGCTGGCCGCGGGCACGCAGCAGATGAATCTGCTGCGTGCCGAAGCTGGGGCTGCGGCGGCGGGGTCGGGTGGGGCTGCGATTGCGGCTACGGTTTTGCTACCGGGGTCGACGGCGAGCGTGTTGCAGATGGGCGCGGGGGCGAGCGGTTTTGCGGTGGGTGAGATGGTCGCCGTCGATGTGGACTATGCCGGGGCGACGGGGTTTGTGGGTAGTGGAGTGAGTGGGGCTTACCTGAGGACGGCGGTGACGGATGTGGACTATGTCCGGCGCGTGACGTTGAACGTGGCGCGGATTTCTGGCATCAGCGGGGGTGTTGTGACGGTGGAAACGCCGCTGATTGCGGGTGCTCCGGCGACAGAGATGAAGGTGAGCGCGGTGGTGGGGTTCTGCGATCGCGAGGGGTCGAGTTTTTTTCAGGAGTGGTCGGGACTCTTTGTGATGGATGGGCAGCAGGGAGACCGAGTGCTGTTGCACTATCCGAGGCTGCAGACGATGAGCGGGGCGGCTGAGGCTGCGATTGCGAGCAGCGGCTTGGAGACGGTGAGGCTGGCGGCGGCGTTTCGCGCGCTGCCAGTGACGGATGCCGTCGATGGGGAACAGGTGGTTTGCTTCCGGAGTTATTTGCCGGCGTGAGTTGAGATTGTGCGAACCCACTCATCGCGATGATGCCGCGATGAATGGGGCACCCACTTCGGTGGTTGTACCGATGACAAGGTTTGGGGGATGAGCGATGGTTGGATTGAGACGAGGATTGACGCTGGTTGGCGTCGTGATGGCGATCCTGGTGCGGGTGGCGTGCGCGCAGGTAGCGACGACGACCGTGCAGGATACGGTGTATCGCGCTGACGGCACGGCGGCCGGCGGAACGGTGCTGGTGAGTTGGAGCGGGTTTACGACGGCTGCTGGAAGTGCTGTGCCTACGGGCACGACTTCGGTGACGATCGGCGCGGGCGGGTTGCTGACGGTGGCGCTGGCTCCGAATGCGGGGGCGACGCCGATGGGGAGCTATTACACGGCTGTCTTTCATCTCGACGATGGGAGCACGAGCCGCGAGTACTGGGTGATTCCGGTGACTGTGCCGGGCGGCGGCACGGTGAAGCTGAGTGCGGTTATCAATTCCGTGCTGCCGGCCAGCGTGGCGATGCAGACCGTTTCGAAGAGTTATGTCGATACAGCGATTGCGGCGGCGGTGACGGGGCATCCGCTGGACAGCACGCCGTATGTGCTGAAGACGGGCGACACGATGAGCGGGCCGCTGGAGCTGCCGGCCGATCCGGTGAGCGATAACCAGGCCGCCGACAAGCATTATGTCGACGTCAATGTGGCGGCGGCCGCGAGCGGACTGGGACGGAAGGTGGACGAGCTGCCCGGCGCGACGCAGATTGTGGCCCAGCCCGTCGGGACGCAGTTGGATGTGAACAACCTGAACGGGTCGCTGTATGCGAGTCAGTATGTTTCGGTGGCTGGGAATGACGGCATCGCGAACGTATTGGCGAGTCCGGACTGCACCGGCGCGATCTCTTGCAGTGTGCAGGTTGAGCCGACGTACAACGTGGGTGAGGGGATCGACGGGCAGATTCCGTCGCATGGCCGTGTGACGGATGAACGCGGCGGAAGCGTAGCGGAGACGACGCTAAACCCGCAAAGCCCGATACAGAACGGGACCAGCCTGGGGCGCGATCTGACGATCGTGAGCACGCAGTTGGCGTCCGATGTGAAGGCTGCTTATCCGGGTGCGAGCGAGGTGGATGCCATTGGACTGCGCATCCTGAGTGAGGGGCTGGCGGGTGGCTCGAACCAGTTTCCGGAGGCCATCGAGACCGTTCCCTACTTCAAGAGCACGTTCTCGGCGACGAATATCACGGGGCGTTACAACACGGAGGGCCAGCACGACCTGAATAACAACATTATCTTTTGCTACGGCGTGGGCGATTGCCTGCTGGGGTCGCAGGTGATCCGGGCGTCGGGCGGAACGCGCGACGAGGCCGACGAAGGCACGCATCCATTCGACGTGGACATCGCGGAAGATACGGCGGTGTTTCGCGGGACGTGCGTCGCGGGATGCGCGACGGGGGCCACGGTGCTGACCGTCTCAGTTACCAACGATGGAGGCACGCAGGGGGAGGGGCGCTTCCTGATCGACAAGAACCCGGCAAAGATTTTGACCACGGGGACGCTGACCGGCGGAGTGCTGGGGACGCCGTTTGCGAAAGCGGAGTTCAGCGGAACAAGTTTTGCGGTCAGTGTCTTTCTGACCACGACGAATGCGGCACTTTCGCAGCCGAGCAATATCGCACCGGGAACCGTGACGATGACGATTGCCACGAGCGGCGTGACGGCAGGGTTTTCCACCAATACGGCGGCGTTGCCGTCAGGCTCCGGAGTGGCGTGCGTGGCGGACCCGCACGGGGCCGGCGCGGCGGGCTTTGCCAACTTTGAAATGGCGAACTACACCGTGATAGATGGGACGCATGTGCGTTTGACGCTGAACAAAGTGCATGGAGTGGGGACCACGATCGCCGTCGGTGGATTGTGCGGGTATGGGCTGGAGCAGACCGTCGACACGGTGGGCCCGATCCGCCAGGTGTTTCCGGTTGTCGGTTCGACCAGTGCGACGGAGTTGTACTACACCGATGCGCGGACGGCGATCGTGGGCATTTCGGGAACGACCAGCAACTTCATCAACATCCTGCAACATGTCGCTGCGATTTCGCGAACGGGCAACGTCGTCACGGTAACCATGACGGGCAACCTGCAAGACATCAGCGGCCTGACGCTGACGGTGAGCGGCGTGGCCGACTCGACCTACAACGGAAGCTATGTGGTGACATCCACCGGGCCGAACACTCTGACGTATCCCAACACGGGGGCGGACAGCACCAGCTCGGGTGGGACGCTGGCAATGATTACGGGAGGGTTTGTTCTCTATCCGATGGCCGAGGTGCTGGGAGTGCTGGATCCGGCGAACAACAGCGTCGACGGCTACCTGCTACTGGGAGCGAATACGGCGCCATGGGCTACGGGAGACGCCTTGGAGGAGCCGCATTTCTTCCAGGAAGATGTGTCCGGTGAGTTTGAACGCATCACGCAATTTACGCCGAGGCCATCGGGATTCGATCGCGCCGGAATGGAATATATCGGCACGGTTGGGCCGAGCGTGCATGGGTGGACGGTATGGAACAACGAGCCGGACAGCGACTATCTCGGCAACGGCGGTCTGCACTCGCTGCCGCAAACTGCTTATGAAGTCCAGGGACCGTGGCAAAACATTTTGACAACGCAGGCAGGCGATCGAACGCTGTTCAACGTGTCGTGCAACTCGCATGGGTGCAATCGATTCGACTCGAACTATGCGCTGTTTGCTTTGAACAGTGCGATCGGTGTCGATCAGCTGATTTATTTCCCGCAGTCGAACACGGCGCAATGGCTGCTGGCTGGAGTGCCTTATACGTTCTCTCCGACGGGCTTTACCGCACAGACGATCAACGTCGACACGCTGAATGCGACGACGATTACGGGCGGTGTGAGTGCGGGGGCGATTACTTCGGGAACGATCGGCGTGGCGCGGTTGCCGGTGTTTGGCGCCAGTGGCATAACACACAGCGCGGGCATCGTGCCGGACCCCGGAGCGACAGCCGGAACGACCAGGTTTCTGCGAGAGGATGGAACGTTTGCCGTCCCGGCCGGAAGCAGTGGCGGAGTGAGTGGAACGCCAACGATTGCGGTCGGAGCGGGAGCGGGAAGCGGAGCTTCGGCGACGATTTCCGGCAACAATGTCGCGGGCGTTATTACGCTGATCACCGGCACCGGGACGGCGGCGTCATCGACGCTGACAACGATTACGTTCAACGGAACTCTGGGGACGGCGCCGCTGGGTTGCTCGCTGATGTCGCGCAATGCCAACGCCTCGGGACAGGTTGCGGTGCTCTACACTACCGCGCCTTCCACCACGACATGGACCATCGCCGTAGCCGGGGCTGCGCTTGCAGCTTCAACGAATTCGTACCAGTGGAGTTATCAATGCAACTGAAGTCAATGCAACTAGCACGGAGATTTTTCTTTCTACTCTTTTTTCCGGCTGCGGCGTTCGCGCAGGCGACCTACACATGTCCGGCGAACCAGTACGTGACGACGCAGTTGGTGAATACAGGACAGAGTTGCTCTCCGCTTCCTGCCCTGCCTGTTTCGACGGTGGTTGTGGGGACGAATTCGAGTGGCCAGGTGGTGGCCGTTCCTGCGCAGACCGCGGCGACGGTGTTTGCCGCTCCCAGCGGAGTGGCGGGCGCGCCGAGCTTTCGCACGCTGGTGGCCAGTGACATTCCGGTGCTCAACCAAAACACCACGGGCACCGCGGCCAATGTGACCGGAGTGATCGCGGCGGCACAGTTGCCGCTGGCGACAAGCTCGGCGGTCGGCGGGGTGAAGTGCGATGGGACAACGATCACCTGCACCAGTGGCGTGATCGCTGCCGTAGGTGGAGGCGGAGGCAGCGCGGTGGGCGCGTATCTGGAGCTTGCGCCGGCGTTCACGATTTCTGTTCCAGCATCTACGACCGTCTGGATCGGCGCGTCGAACCAGACGGCGACGAGTGCGAACAGCACCCTGTATTACGGCACCGTGCAGCACAATGCAACCATCACTGCTATCGAATACATTGTCGACACCAACGGCCTGGGCGGATTCGGGAGTGGGCAGACGGGGACGTTTACGCTCTTCGACATTACGACGGCGAGCACGATCGCAGGCAGCACGACAACGCCGGGAATCAACCTCAATACACCGATGGTTGGCGAGGTCACGGGCCTCTCCGCGGCCGTTGCGGCAGGCGACAAACTACAGGCGACGTTCACGACGCTGGCGGGAACGACGACCCACACGGCGGCGTTTCGCGCCATCGTTTACCTGCAATGACCTCCCTCGTGGCCGTTCCCGCTGGCACGTTCGATAAGAGAGCGGACGCAATGTTCGCCCAGTCGAGACCCAGGCAACTCCCGCGGTCTTCGAGCAGGCGAGCGGCCTCTGCTGCAACAGAGGTCTTCGCGGAGGTCGATGTGGTTGAAGAGGTGGAGAGGTTGCTCCGCGCGGGTACGAAGATGGAGGCCACGCGCGGGGCATCGATGGCGGCGGCGACGAACTTGTTGAAGGTTCGCGATCGGCATGGACAACTTTGCGCGCTGGTCGCGAACGACGCGCAGAGGGCGTTTGAGGGGGCGCGCGGACGGCAGAACATCGTTTTGAAGGCGCGGCAGATGGGCATGACGACGTGGATCGCGGGAAGATTTTTTCTGCGGACGATTACGGCGCGCGGCGTGCTGACGGTGCAGGTTGCACAGAACCAGCAGGCGGTGGAGAGCATCTTCGGGATCGTGCAGCGCATGTGGGAGAACCTGCCCCTTGTGCTGCGCGAGGGCCCGCTGGCGCGCAGCCGGGCCAATGTCGGGCAAATGGTTTTTCCGATGTTGGACAGCGAGTTTCGCGTGTGGAGCGCGGGGGACGAGAATGCTGGGCGTGGATTGAGTATTCAGAACCTGCACTGCAGCGAGGTGAGCCGCTGGCCGAGAGATGCGGCGGCGACGCTTGCAGGGTTGCGGGCGGCACTGGTTCCTGAAGGTGAGCTGGTGCTGGAGAGCACACCGAATGGGGCGTATGGGGCGTTCTATGAGGAGTGGGGGCGTGGGATTTCCGAGGGCGAAGGACTGGTGCGGCATTTTCTTCCGTGGTGGATGGAGCCGGCTTACGTGGCCGATAGTGTCGCGGCGGTAGAGATGAGCGCGGAGGAGGCTGCGCTGGTTGCGGCGCATGGGTTGAGTGCGGAGCAGATTGGGTTTCGGCGCGGGCTGGAGCGGCGCTTCGGTGGGCTGCGTTCGCAGGAGTTTGCGGAGGATGCGGAGACTTGTTTTCGCGCGACAGGCGATTGCTGTTTCGATGTTGAGGCGATTGAGGCGAGGCTTTCTGAAG
>DASRLB010000403.1:0-7614 GCA_035648695.1 Acidobacteriaceae bacterium
CCATCCTTATGCGTTGCTTTTGCGACGCATGACGATGATGGCAAGCACGGCGATGAACAACACACCGGCAACAACTCGGATAATGATCGAGGAGCCCATTTTGAAATCCTTTCTCCACTCTTATCGGTGGGTGCTTGGCTAAAGTTGAGGGCGCCCAGGAGGTACCCCGCCAGGTTGCGGAACCAGGTTCACACCCAGATCAGTTGGTGGGAATCCAGTCCGAAGCGAAGATCAAAATGGCGGCGACCGATACCGAAAATAGAGTTGTTACGAAGGCGAATTCCATGTTGGACTCCTTTTACCGAATTTGGACGTGCGCGCCGCTGCGACTATGTGGCGTTGGTGAGTTGATTTCCGACTGTGTTGAAGGCGGTCTTGATCTTCGTAGAGAGCCCCGTCATGGATGCGACAGCACCGAGGCCGACCAGGCCGGCGACGATCGCATATTCGATGAGGTCCTGGCCCGATTCATCTCGCATCAGGTCAAAGAAGGTGTCAATAGCCCGGTTCATTTCAATCTCCAGTTACCACTTGTGCGGGTCTGTTAAGAGCCTGTCCGCACCTACTGCCGATGTGCTGATACTAGCGTTCCCACAGGTCTTATCGGCGATGTTTCGCTCTTTCCGCACGTACGTTTGTAATAGCCCAAAGGTGTTAGGCACCTGTTTATACGTGGGATTTCATGCCTTGGCCGGGGCTCAGTAGAGTTGCAAATAGGGACTCTATCTGCAATCAAATGCCAATTTGCAGACCCGCGAGACAGGTATTCTGCATCGCAACTAGCTACCGCTGGCTCACCCGCTCGATGGGATGATCGAATCCCGACAGCTCGACCCAACGAACGAAATAGGAAACCAATGATTCATAAGGTGATTCTTGCGGACAATCAATCGGTGTTCCGCACCGGTGCAGCCCGCCTTTTTGCGGTCGAAGACGACTTCCGCATCATTGGCCAGTGCGACGACCTGCCGCGTTTGATGAAGGCGGCGTCCTCCACGCCCAACGCTTCCATCGTGTTCGCCGCATCGCTGCAACCGGACCTCGCCACCCTCGTAAGGTCCGCGACGGAGGTCGGCAGCACTACAACCGCCGTTCTCGAGAACGATGAGAGCCCGCAGGCGTACCTGACCGCGGGAGTGCGAGGCATCGTCCATCGCGACATCCTCAACACCGAGTTGCTGCGCTGTGTCCGCCAGGTCGGGCGCGGTGAAATTTTCGTACAGAAGCGCATGACGGGCGGCCCCACCGGGTTCGAATCCGACATGGTGGCGGAACGGGTCCGCGATCGCCTGACTCCGAAGGAACTCAAGATACTGGGCTTGATTCTGCAAGGCTATAAAAATCGCGAGATCGCCGAGGAGCTGAAGAACTCCGAGCAGGTGATCAAGAACTATCTCCGCTCCATATTCGATAAGACCGGAGTCTCGGACCGGCTGGAACTGGCGCTGTTTACGATGCACCATAAGATCCTGGCCCACGCTGCTTCGCGAGCCAATGATGGAAAGAGTGCCGGCGCCGAAGCCTTGCTGATTAACTGATTTGGCCAACGAGCAGATCTATCGCGGATTCCACCTTGCTGTAGAGTTCGCCGCCCGCCAGGGCTAAAGCCCATCCTCTATAAGCGCCTTTACCGCGGGCTGAAGCCCGCTGCTACTCCGGGCGTGGAGCCCGATGCTACTCCGGCGTGAAGCCCGCTGCTACTCCGGGCGTGGAGCCCGATGCTACTCCGGGCGTGGAGCCCGATGCTACTCCGGGCGTGGAGCCCGCTGCTATTCCGGCGTGGAGCCCGATGCTACTCCGGCGTGGAGCGCGCTTCTATTCCGCCACGACCCGCAAAGAAACTTCTATATAGCATCCGGGAATTGCTCTAATGCGTGGCCGAGGACAAGCCTCGCGCGATGCTGATGCCAGCAGGCCCCAACAGCACAATAAACATACAGGGGAAGATAAAGAAGACCAGCGGAAAGATGATTTTGACCGTGGTCTTTGCTGCCATCTCCTCGGCGCGTTGACGGCGCTTCGCGCGGATGCCATCTCCGAATGTGCTGAGCGCGCGTGCGATCGGCGTGCCGAACCTTTCCGTCTGCATCAGCATGTTGACGAAGCCATCGATCTCCGGCAATTTGGCGCGGTCCGCCATTCCCTGCCAGGCGTCGAGCCGCAGTTTTCCCGCCCGCTGCTCGCGGTTGATCTGCATGAACTCCTCGAAGATCTGAGGATGGCTAGCGCCCAGTTCCTGCCCGACGCGAAGCATTGCCTGATCCATGCCCAGACCGGCGTCGACGCAGATTACCAGCAGATCGATCGCATCCGGAATGCCTTTCCGAATCTTCTCGCGCCGGCGCTTGATCAGCTTCGTCAGCACCAGGTCGGGCAGAAGGTAGGAGATGCCACCCATCACCGCCATAGCGAAAATGCGGTCGTCGGGAAGAAACGATCCTGCGAGGATGGCAAAGACCGGACCGAGCATGCGTGCCGCAAAATAGGTGTCGCGGGCGGACGCGGATTTAAGACCGGCGTGAGCAAACCGCTCCCGCAATTTTTCGGTCTCGTTCATGCCCAGCCGAGTACGCAGCCAGCGGACACCCTCAAACAGGTTCGCCTTAACTTCCTTTGTTTTCGACCCCCTGGGCATCGACCTTGCCGCCGGCCCGAGCGCTACTTGCAACACGCGATCGGACACCGCGCGCGAGGTGCGGGTCAACATGAAGCAGCCAAGCAGACCCATTCCGGAAAAGACCATGGATAGAAGCGCGAAATAGAAAAGATGGGATGTCATGAGTTAAACCTGAATGTCTACGATTTTGCGGATAATGAGGCCGCCGACGACGATCATGACGCCGCCCGCATAGAGCAGGTCCTGCCCCACAGGATCGTGGAAGAGCACTTTGGAGTAGCCCGGCGTAATAATGTTCAGAATAACCAGCAACGCGACAGGCAGGCCGCCGAGAATCCATCCCGTGAGCCGGCCCTGCGCGGTGTAAGTGCGAATTTCACCTTCAATGCGGACGCGGTCTCGAATCACACGAGTGGTGCGGTCGAGAATTTCGGTAAGATCGCCGCCGGTTTCTTTCTGCACCAGGATCGCGGTAATCAGGAAGTGCAGGTCCTTCGATGGAATGCGGTCGCCGAGCTGCAAGAGGGCGTCCCTGAAGGGAATGCCGAATTTTTGCTGGTGAAAGACAACGGCGAACTCCGAACCCAGCGGATCGGGCGACTGTTCCGCCACCACTTCGATCGCGGATGCCATCGAATGCCCGGCCCGCAACGCGCGTCCCATCAATTCGATCGCATCCGGCAGCGCCTCGTTGAATTTATTCAGGCGCCTCTTCTTCTGAAAATTGAGCAGCAGCCAGCGGCCCGAGCCTCCAACAACGATGGCCGCCAGGTCGGCTGGGTACAGCCCCACAAATGCATGGGCCATCAGGCCGGCGGCAATGGCCGCCATCAGGCTTCCGAAAACCACGCTGCCCACCGTCGCCCGGCTGCCCGCATACATAATCAGCATTTGCAGGTCTTCGGAAAAATCGAAGCGCTCCAGGTAGGTGCCTAGTTTTGTGCTCAGGCTGCCGGTCTGTTTTACCGTCGGCGCAAGCATGTCAGGCTCGTCTTCCCCCGCTTTGAGCGGGGCGGTAATGACGAGAAGACGTTTCTCCATCACCTTCTCGGCCTTCTTGGGGCGCAGCATGAACACCACAACCAGGAAGCTGATCAATAGGAAGCCGACAAATATCGCGATCATTTTCTAAACCTCCACCGAGTGATCGAGGATGCTCATCGACATGGGAATTCCGGCGGCCTTGAGTTTTTCGGCAAACTTCGGAACGATTCCGGTCGCGAAGAAACGTCCCTTCACCTTCCCGTTCGGTCCGAGCCCCAGCTTCTCGAACAGGAAGATGTCCTGCATGCTGACGATGTCGGTCGTCGCGCCGCATCACGCACATCAGCGAAATTACCGGCGCGAGCCGTCGCTCATGCGCGAAGCCTGCACGATCAAGTGAACGGCCGAAGCGATCTGCGCGCGAATCGCTTTTTCCGGCAGAGACACGCTGCCCATCATCGACATGGTTTCAAGTCTCGCAATCGCGTCGCGCGGGTTGTTGGCGTGGATGGTCGTGATGGAGCCGTCATGGCCGGTGTTCATGGCCTGCAGCATGTCCAGCGCTTCTTCGCCGCGGATTTCGCCGAGGATGATGCGGTCGGGCCGCATTCTGAGTGCGTTGATCACAAGCTCGCGTTGCCGGATCGCTCCCTTGCCCTCCACGTTGGGTGGACGGCATTCCAGGCGGACGACGTGCTCCTGTTTGATCTGGAGTTCGGCGGAATCCTCGATCGTGCATATCCGCTCGTCGGGAGAGATGAATCCGGAGAGGACGTTCAGCAGCGTCGTTTTGCCGGCGCCGGTGCCGCCGGACACTACGATATTCAGCCGGGCCTTCACCGCGCATTTCAGCACTTCCAGCATCTGCGGTGTAAGTGCCTTATGGCGCAGCAGGTCGTCCTGCGTCAGTGGCGAGCTTCCAAAGCGGCGGATCGAGAGCAGGGGACCGTCGACGGCCAGAGGTGGAATCACGATATTGACGCGCGAGCCATCCAGCAGGCGTGCATCCACCATCGGCGACGATTCATCGATGCGGCGGCCGACCGCGGAGACGATCTTGTCGATGATGTGCATCAGGTGCGCGTTGTCGCGGAACACGATGTCGGTCTTTTCGATGATGCCGCGGCGCTCGACATAGACCGTGTCGTAGGTGTTGACGAGAATGTCGCTTACCGTCTGGTCATGCAGCAGAGGCTCCAGCGGGCCCAGGCCGAAGACCTCGTCGAGCACTTCTTTTGCAATACCGTCGCGATCGATCGCACTGAGTGGGACAGGCTGCTCGCCCACCAATCCTGAGATGGTCGCAAGCAACTTCCCTCTGCCGCCAGGGTCGTTCTGCATGGCCGCGAGTTTGTCGAGATCCATGCGCTTGATCAGCTCATGGTGTACCGCGGTCTTGAGCTGGTGCATGGCTTCTTCGCCGAGGGCCGCGTGCGCACGGCTTGGCGCTAACGCCATTGTTAGTGCGTGTTTCCCGGTACCCGTCATCTGCAATACGTTTTCAGGCATGTCTTAGGTCCCGTGCGCCACTTGTTCGCGTTTTGAACCGAAGAACGAAAATTTCTTTTTCTTCGGCTCTGCCGGAGCCTCCGGCAGTTCTGCGTGCGCGGACGAGGCAACCAGCCTGGACGCCCACTTGCCGATCTGTTGCGCGAACTTCGAGTTATGGTTGAAGGCAATCGGCTCGCCGGCGTTAATCGCGCTCATCAGTTCGGCGTACGCATTGGGAAGGGCAATCCACACCGGATGATGCACCACGGCCTCGATCTGCGCCGCGCTGACTGGGTCGTTGGAATGGGAGCGATTGACGATGATCCGCAATTTGCGCGCCATGTCTTCAGTCAGCGTGAAGTGCTCGATGTGGCGCGCGAGGTCGCGCAGCGCCGCGACATCGGGGGTCGTTACCAGGCAGATTTCGTCGCTGCCGCGCAGCATGGGCGCCACGATGTCGCGGTAGCTCAGCGAAGAATCGATGATGATGTAGTCGTACTGAAGGCGAAGGAATGTGAGCACCTGGTCAAGTTCTTCAGGATTGCTCGCGTGGTCCGGCGCGCACGAGTCCGGTGAAGTCAACACTTCGAGACCGCTGGAGTGGCGCACGATAAAGCCGTTCAGAAGATCGGTGTCCAGCCGGTCGGCGTTCCGCACCAGTTCGTCGAAGTGGTATTGGCTGTCTTTCATCCCGAAGTACAGCGCGACGTGGCCCAGTTGGTGCTGGTGGTCGATCAGCAATGTCCGCTTGCGGTGACGGCGGACGAGATTGTTGGCCAGATGCACGGCGAGCGTCGTCGTGCCCACGCCTCCCTTGGCCCCGTAAAAAGAAATGATGCGGCCCGCATTTCCCTTGGCCGCGGCGGTCCCCATCAGGTGGACGTTCTGAAACCGGAGCAAGGCTTCCTGAAGGTTCTTGGCGTCGGCGGGCTTGGTAAGAAACTCGTTGCAACCGGCGCGCATGGCGCGCAGAAGATAGCTGGCTTCAGTCTGCGTCGCATAGGCGATAACGCTCAGGTTCTTGAGCGCCATGCTGCGCAACCGCTCCATGGTGCTCAGCGCCATTTCAGGATCGCGATCGCAGTCCACGATCGCGATGCAGACGCTCGCGGTCTTCAGTGCGGGCGACAACTGCGGGCGGCGCTCGGGGCTGAAGTAATCGTGAAACTCTCCCACGAACTCGACGCTGGGAAGTTCGCCGCAGGCTTCGGTTGCCGCGGTCGCCACGTCGGGCGTTGCGCACACGCAAAATACTGCATGAATCGCATGATCGGGTTGAGGAATTTCGATTGGCATAAGGCCTGCCTATGGATAAGAAGCTACGGCTTCTTCGGTTGGAGGTTTTGTTCTTTCGAGAGATCTTTATTGAATTGGTCGCCATCGAAGTCCGGCACAACCATCTTCGGCTCGACCGGCTGGGTCGTGTCCGTCAATGGATCGACGACGGTTGCGGTCACCATCACCATCAGCTCGACAACAGAGTGCGTGTACGACTTGGTCACGAAAAGTTTTCCCAGGATCGGGATCTTCGAGATGCCGGGAATCTGGCTCAGGCTCTCGGTGGTGCGGTGGTCGAGCAGCCCGGACAACGCAAAACTCTGCCCACTGCGGATTTCGACATCGGTGTCGGCGCGCCGTGTAGAGAGCGCCGGGATCGTGAAGCCGGAGATGGACACCGCGTTGGTGAAATCCAGCGTGCTGACTTCAGGAGACACCTTGAGCCGGATGGTGCCATCGGCATTCACCGTCGGCGTAAAGTCCACCTTGACCCCATAGGGCCGGAACGAAATGGAGATGACCGGCGCTCCGCCATTGGCGCCGGCCTGGGCAATGGGATAGGGGAACTCGCCGCCGGAAAGAAAGTGTGCCGTCTCTCCACTCAGCGAAGTCAGGGTCGGTTCCGCGAGCACTTGCAGAATTTGCTTCTGCTCCAGGTCTTTGATCGTCGTGCCGAGGTTCAGCTTCGAGCTGTAGAGGAAGAGGTTCATCATATCGCTCACCGTCGTCGTTGCCGCCGCGGTACCTACGGCGGGAGTCGAAGTGATGGTCGAAGGAAATTGCCCCGTCGTCGCGTTGAACGGAAGATTGCTGGACAGCCCGGCGAGATTGATGCCGTACTGCTCCATCTTCGATCGATCGACTTCCACAATGCGGAGCTTGAGCTGCACCTGTTTCCCATGGACCGGAACGACCACCAGGGAGTTCACGACGTTGGGAGAAAAAGGCGCCGCGAGCTTTGCGGCGGCTTCGGCGATTTCCTGTGTCGGCACCGTGCCGGAAAGGTAGATGCGGCCCTCGCGGCCGGCCACATCGATGTGGCTCGTCGGATAGGCTTCACGCAGCGATTGCCGCAGGACGTCGGGATCGACATCCGCATCGACCGTGTACAGTCGCGACTCCCCCAGCGTGTCCCAGATCGCCAGGCTGCTGACGCCGGGGATTTTCGCCGTAAGCACAATTTCGCTGGGGCCGGCGGTAAACGACTGCAACACAGTCGGGTTGCCGATATAGATGCGCTTCAG
>DASRLB010000404.1:0-11020 GCA_035648695.1 Acidobacteriaceae bacterium
TGGACCGAGGTGCTCGGCTCGGAACGGTTGACCGGCGCTCTGCTCGACAGGCTCACCCACCACGTCCACATCCTGGAGATGAACGGCGACAGCTTCCGCCTCAAGCAAAGCCGCCGAAAACGGACCCCATCCGCCGAACGCTGATCTCTACCCCTCCCGACGCGCCGCGGGGGGAGGAGGGCCGCTTCCGCTACGCTCCAGCGGCCCTCCTCCCCCGAAATATCAACAACTTCATACCCCGATACTGGCCTACTTTTACTCCGCCACACTGGCCTGGTTTTACTCCGCCCTTGACACCAGCATCCACATCGCCACCATCCATTTGTCGAGCGACAGGGCGGAATCCTCGAATATGCTCCCAACCTTGACCGAGAACTGCTTGCGGCACGAATAGCACTTCCAACGCTTCACGTTCGCCATCCAATAGTGTTTGCGGTCACCCTCAGCCGTTTGGCACTTCGGGCAAACGGGGATGCCATTCTCCCAGCGCAACTCCGCGACCGCCTTGATGCAGGTCAGTTCGTCGCTGTAGTACCGAATCGCTTCCGTAAGTGTCTTTGGATGAGTCATTTTAAGTAATCCTTTGCTTTGACTAACCCAGAATAGCCGAACGGCAGGGCGAAGTCAAGAACAAAATGGGTTACTCAAGGAAATTATCACCCCCACATGGATATGATTTTGAGGGTCATGCCGCACCCCCATCATCTCGCCGATGGGCTGATTCGGCAAGTATATATTTACCGACGGTTGTGGGTCGATTTTTAGCTGCCAGCTGCCAGCTGCCAGCTGCCAGCTGCCAGCTACCAGTTGCCAGCTACCAGTTGCCAGGTTCCAGTTTCGGGCGTAGAGCGGTGAGGAAGTGCCTGCCTTTCTGTTGAGGTGCGAGGGTTGAGGAGCGAGGGTTCCGGTCAGCCCAGAGCTTAGAGCGGTTGAGCGTAGAGATTCCGGGCGCCGTTGGCGTCTGGAAGGGACTTGTTCAGTTTTGAGTTGTGAGTTTTGAGTGCTGATTTAATTGTACAGAGTTGAGAGATATAACACGCACGATTTTGAGAAATAGTTTTGCCAGTGTTTATGCTGGGTTTGGGGGTTTTGCACAGGCTGGGGGGCTTGACAAATTCTGGAGCGGTTGCCCGGGGGTGTGGACGGAGCGCAGAAAGGCCGCCCGAAGGCGGCCTTTGCCGGTTGAGGAAGCGTTGCGGTTTAGAACTCGACGCGGGCCGAAAGCTGGACGGCGCGGCGGTTGTAGCTGGCGTTGGTGGTGACCGTGCCGAAGGACGCGTTGCCAACCTGCGTGCTGGCTACGGCGAAGAACGTGTGGTTGGTCACGTTGTACATTTCGGCACGGAAGTTGAGGCGCGAGGCCTCTGTGACGTGCAGCGGGAAGCTGCGCACCAGCGCGAAGTCAAGCTGGTAGTTGCCCGGGCCGGTGAGGCCATAGGGCGCCGTGCGCGGCGCGTTGGCCAGCGTGTAGGACGGAGCCAACGCCGTATTGAGGCAGGTTGACTGTCCGGAGGGAGGGGCCGGCGCGATAAAGGGGCCAGTCGCGCCCAGCGCGGTGCTACAGATGCTGGGTGCGATATAGGAAGTGGCGGTGGCGTTGGCTGCCAAGGCGCCCGCGCCATAGTGCTTTCCGTTGATGCGGGCCGTGCCAGTGTAGTTGGGGTTGAGGTATGGCAGCCCGCAGACCGACGAGGAGATAGCGATCTGCGCCGGGTTGGTGGGGCAGGCCGATGCGGTGATTGCCAGCGGAGAGCCGGAGAACGCCTGGAAAATCTCGGAGAACTTGAAGCCCCCAAAGATAGCGCGCTCGATAGCATTGCTGTTCAGAACCCGGCGGCCGAAGGGCAGCTCGTACACGCCGGTGACGACCAGGTGATGGGGCTGGTTGCTGGTGGACACGCTGCGTTCGATGCGGTCCTGCGTATAACTCTTGGGGTCGTTGAAGACGCCGCCGGCCGGGATCGCGTAGCCGGTGCGGAAGGTGCCTCCATCATCGATCGAACGGCTCCAGGTGTAGTTCGTCGAGAACGTCAGCCCATGGCTGGCGCGCATGGAGAGCACCACCTGTAGCGAGTTGTAGTTGGAGTTGGCTACATCGCCGAAGGTGTCGCTCACACCCTGGTAGGGATAGGGCTTGAGCAGACTGCCGAGGCTAAGGGTGGAAACGGCGATGGAGTAGTTCGCGGGGCAGATGCCGGCGTTGGCTGCGCAGTAGGTCTGTAGACCTGCACCGGAGAGGTTCAGGTTAGCGCCGAGCGACTGGTACTTCGGATCGAGCTGATTGGCGTAGAGACCGCGGGCGTTGCTTCCGTCCGCCGGCAGGAAGTGACCCTGCGAACCGACGTAGGTCATGGTGGAGGTGAAGGCCTTGCCCCACTGATGCTGGATGCCCAGCGTGTAGTTGAGGTATTCCGGCGCGCGGCTGCCCAGGTAGGGATCCGCGAACCCGGCCGACGCCGGGCTGGTGGAGGTGTAGCCGGGAAGGTTAGTGTTGCCGACAATCGAGAAGGCCGGCCCTGAGGCGCGTCCTGCGGGCTGTGCATAGGCTGGGAACGCGCCCGAGTAGGGGGTGGTGACCTGGAGCGTTTCCGACAGACTGGGCGCGTTGGAGAAGCCGGTGGTACCCAGGCTGGTCGTGCCGCCGCCTACGCCGTTGCCGTGGGTGAACATGACGCCCCAGCTGGCGCGAAGAACGGTATTGGAGTCGATCTGATAAGCGGCCCCAAGACGGGGGCCAAAGTTCTTCCAGTAAGTCTGCGCCGGTGTACGGCAGTTGCAGGTGCCTGCGCCCGTGCCGGTGAAGTTCAGACCTCCTTTCAGGGTCGTCGTGGTCCCGGGGACCGTGTAGGACAAGTTCGGATCGAAGAAGCTCATGTTGTCATGCGCTTCGACCAGTGGCGGCCAGTAGTCCCAGCGCAGGCCGAGATCCAGCGTTAGCCTGTCGGAGACTTTCCAGTTGTCCTGAGCGTAGGGCGAGATGGCGCGGAAGCGAGCGGCGCTTTCCTGTACACCATACTGGGTGAAGCTGACCTTGTCGTAGTCGCCGAGCAGGAAGCTGGCGTAGGAAACGCCGGTGCTGGGCGCCGCGCTGTAGGTGGGCGTTGCGGTGCCGGTCTTGGGCTGTGTAAGCTGCGCGGTTTCCGCGACGGCGGCCGCGATCGTGGTGTCGGTGGAGCCGCCTGTGGCGTTCACTACGTTGTATTCGAGCCATGCAATCTGACCCCCGAAGGTGAAGGAGTGGCGGCCTCGGGTCCACTGGACGTTGTCCAGCAGGGTGAAGTTTTCCGCGAGGGTTACGCTGGGGCTGGTACCCGCCCATCCGGTGGGAGCGTTCGGTGCGGCGAACGTGGTGATGGGGAATGCGCCGGAGGCCGGCCCGCTGGGAAGGCCGGTAAAGCCGAGGCTGGAGAGCGAATAGGAAGGAAGCTGGTCGGCGTCGAACGTCGGGCCGTTGTAGCGTGAGTATCCGTACTTGAGCTGGTTGACGAGGTGCGGGGTGACGGTCCAGGTTTCTTCGATGATGCCGACTGCCGTCTTTGGAGCGTAGGTCTGACCGTAGTTGTACGGGATGGGGCCGACGTTGCGGCCGGCGGTGGTCTGGCCGACGGGGTTGGAGCTGGCCTGGCGACCGATGGCGCCGATCATCGTCAGCATGTGCTTGGGCGAGATGAGGTAGTCGATGCGGTCGGTTGTGGACCAGTTGACCAGGCCGGTCTGATTGGGCGCGACATAGTTGTTCTGGAGTGCGGTAGTGACGCCGCTGGTGGGCAGGAACTGCTGCAGGTTTTGGGAAAGTTGGGAAATGCGTGCGGCCGGGATAACGTTGACGGCAGCCCCCGTCGGGATCGGATTGCCGGGGCTGGTCGCGCTGAACGTCTTCACTGAACCGGGACCGTAGCCGAACTGGTAACGGCAGGGCTGGCCGCCGTTGTTGGCCGTACACTGCGCCTGCGTGGCCGGGTCATAGATGGGCTGAAGACCGGTTGCAGTGAAGTCGCCCGTGCGCTGAGTCAGCGTAGGGAAGGTCTGTAGCGTGGGTGTTCCGCTGGCGTAACGGAAACCGTTGTAGTTGCCGAAGAAGAAGAGCTTGTCCTTCCACGCGCCGAAGGGAATGAGGGGACCGCTGAAGTTGATTCCGTACTCGTTGCTGTGCTCAATGGGCTTGGAGGGCTTGCCGGTGACCGGGTTGGGCACCGAACCGAGCCAGCCCCAGGTATCGAGCGCGGTATTGCGGAAGAACTCATACAGTGCGCCGTGGTACTGAGGGCCGCCCTGCTTGATGCTGTAGTTCTGGATGCCCTGGCCTTCGTAAATGGCGGAATATCCGGAGGTCTGGAGCTGGAACTGGTCGACCGCGTCCACGGAGATGGCCGTCCAGACGAAGCGGGGGTCGCCGCCGCCGCCTGCGCGCACAAATGGCGTGCCGTCGATGTACACCACCGATACTCCGCCGCGGCTGCCGGAACCGTTGACGATGCCGGTGTTGGTGGTGGCGTTGCCGGTGGTGTTGTTGCCCTGTACACCGGGCATGAGGAAGGCGAAGTCGGTCGCGCGGCGCTGGTCAGGCTGGCCGTACGCGCCCATTTCGATGGGCAGCGAGGAGTAAAGTTCCTGCTCCATGGTGGCGCCAAGGGTGGCGTTGGAGGTTTCGAGTTGCGGCGGCTGGGCGTCGACGGTGATCGTCGTCGTCTCCGCGCCGATGACGAGCTTCGGGCTGAACGTCTGCGATTCGAGCGCGTTGATATGCACGTTCTTCTGCGTGAGTTTGTCGAAGCCGGGCGCAGTGACGGTGACGGTGTAGATGCCTGGATCCAGCGTGGGGATAACGTAATCGCCCGTGCCGGTGCTCTTCGTTGTGGTGCTGACGCCAGTCGCGTCGTTGGTAAGGACGATGACCGCCCCGGGGATGGCAGCGCTGCTGGCGTCTGCGATCTTCCCGGTAATCTGTCCCTTGCCTGCGAGTTGCGCGCTGGCCGCCGGACACATCAGCAGGCATATCGTCAGCAGGGAAAGGGCGGCGGTAGCCAGGCTCAAGAGCCAAGCCGCGGGTCGGGGCGAGGGGTGTTGTTTGCAGTTCATAGGTCTCCTCAAATTATTGTGTGTCGGATACAGTGCGGCTCTCTAGGGGGGCCTGAAGATTACAGAAACATGAAAAAGGCTGTGCATTGGAAAGCTTCTACCCTTGAAGCTATAGCTGTCAAGTAGGTACTGAGGGCGGTCATACAGGCAGGTACCATAAACTGAATAAGTCATTGATAATAGTACGCTTGTAAGCGCAGCGCGATAGCGACGCCAATACGCCGAAGTTCATACTAAAAGTTCAAATGTGGAATGTGTTCCGAGTGGACGTGTTATGGAACCGCGACAGGGCCCAGCAGCGGGGTCTTTACGGGAGCGGCGAGACCGACGAATTCGGTCAGGGTGTTGCTGCCGAAGTTGGTTACCCAGACATTGCCGCCGGCGTCGATGGCGATGGCGAACGCTTCCAGCAGCTTGGCGCCGGGGCCGTATCCGGCAGCGGGAGAAAGCACGGCGCCGGGCATGGAAGCGGAGGCGGCGGCGAGCTCGGTGAGCGATGGGCCGTGAAAATTTGCGACCCAGGCATTGCCGGCCCCGTCGATCGCGATGCCCTGGGGATGGTTGATGCCGCCGCCTTTGTAGCCGCTGGAAATAATCTTCGCGTCCGAAGAGAGCAGCCCTACGCTGTCGCCGTAGTAGTTCGCCGACCACACGTTGTCGGACTGGTCGACGGCCACTCCGGAAGCGCCGCTGCCGGTGACGAAGTTGGCGAAAGTGGAGCCGTCGGGGGCGACGCGAGTAATGGTGTCGCCGCTCTGGTTGGCGACGAAGCCGTAGCATTTGGAGTCCACCGCGACGGCGACGGGGAACTCGAAACCGGCGCTGGTGTAACCGGAGGTGCCAGAGAGCGGCGTGCCGCTGTTGGTCATCAGCGTGAGGTGGGAGTTGCCGTAGTCGACGATCCAGGAGTTGCCGTTGGTGTCGATGGCGACGGAGACAGGGAAGTTCAGGCCGCCCTGCGAAAATCCGGTCGCTCCGGAGACCGGCTGGCCGGCGCTGTTGAGCACGACGACCGTGCCGAGGTCGCCGTTGAGTCCGCCCTTGGTCTGTTCGTTGGGAATCCACGAATTGTCGTTCTGGTCCACGGCCAGGCCGTAGGACTCAAAAAGGTTGTTGCCCGTGACGCCGTTGGGGATGGAGGGCGTGCCGGTGTTGGTGAAGAAGCTGGCGGTGGAGAAGTAGTTCGCTACGCGGACATTGCCGGCGGAATCGATGCCGAGGCCGGAGGGGGCGTTCATGCCGCCGCCGGCGAAGGTGGCGTACATGGTCCAGTCGGAGGGAGCGGCGGCGACGACGGGAGCGAACGCCGTCGATTGCGCGCTCAGGGTGTACAGGGCCGCGGCGCCGGTTGCGGGATTGCGCGCGAGGTCGATCATGGCGTCGAGGGTGTTTGACGGAGTGCTGCCGGCCGCGGTGGTTGCCGAGTAGAGGCTGGAGCAGGCCGCGCCGCCGGAAACGATGCAGGCGTTCAGCGTGTCGGCGAGTGCGTTCAGGACCGGGGTTGGCGCCGTGCCGGTGGCGGGGAAGTTCGCTCCGGGGGCCTGGCCGGTTGCGATGTTCACGAGGTTGGCTTCGCTGCCGGCGGCCAGCAGGAGGCCGCTGAAGTTTGTCGATGTTGCTCCTACGTTGCCGCCCACCGTAAGGAACTGGGCCAGAGAGTAGGCGCTGGCTACCGTGGTCGCTTCGTTGACGGTGAAGCTGGCCGTGTTGGAGATTGTGTTGCAGGCCCCAAGGGTGGCCATCAGCACGATGCCGGGGTAGGACGGGCCGGTGGGAGTGGTCTGGCCGCCGCGCGCAATGACGTAGAGCAGCGAGAGGTTGAAGGGGCAGGTATACGGCGCGGAGATGTGGAATGCGCCGGTGGTGTCGGTGGTGGTCGCCGATCCGATCGCGGTTGCCGCCGATCCGTTGCCTGTGGAGCCTGCTGCGTAGAGCTGCACGCTGGCGCTCATGAGCGGAAGGCTTCCCGCCATGACTTTGCCGGCGATGGATGTGCCGGTGTATGTGGGGGTTGCCGTCGGACCGCTGGGGCGTGAAACGACAGTTTTGCACGCAGTCGTGGTAATCGGTGGGCCACCCAGGTTGAGGGTCGGATTGCCTCCCGTGCCGCACCCGGCAACACCGGCAAGCAGCGCGAGTGTTCCGAGAATGACGGGAATGGGGCCGAGGAGCTTCACGCTGCCAAGGGTATCAGATGCAATACATGGTCGGCTAAAGGCAATAGGTCAGCCTGGCCATCATCAATTCGGCGGCCACAATCCCCTAAGCCTATGGTAAAGACCCAGCACAGCGTTTACGGCTTTGCTTTTCTTGTTCTCGTGATAGCTCCGCTCTACCCTTCAATGAGCTTCGGAGTATCTGGTTCCGTAATTGGAGGCGTATCCGATGCTATCGGGTTGATTTCCTTCTTGCTGATGTCCATCAGCACCGCCTTGCAGAAGATCTCTCTCACGATAAAGTCCGTCAGCAGATTAGAGGTTGGTGCCGAACGCACCAAAATTGCGGTGTCAGAAGTTAGAGAAATTACATGATCTCCCTTGAGCACCACTCCAGCATCGCAGGCCATCAGGACGGCTTGAATAGCCAAACTCATGCCGCCTCCAAAGATGCTGACCACATTCCCAAGCAGGCTGAAATCTTGACCGAGAATACCGTGACCCTGATACTGCGCCCTGATCGGATCAAAGGGAAGGTGAGCGCGAATGAGGGAAATGTCATTCTTTGACATCCACTCAACGTCTTCCGCCGGGACGTCGTGCGGGTGGGGATGGCCATGAGGAAAAGTCACCGCAACGAGGCGAATGTGCGAATACTGCTCTTGGGAAATGAAATCCTGATGCGCAGCTCGTATTCCTTCGCCGATACCAGTAAAAATAACAATTGTCGTTACGTCATGTGTTTTCGCGGCTTCAAACGCGATGCGCAGGCAATCGTGAAGGTTTTTCTTACCCTCTTGCCAGAAGTACGTCGTATTGTGTTCAAAACAGCTAGGCATTCTGTATCCCTACGGCAAGACTTTGATCTTCAAAATATCAGTGAGAGGTACTTTCGTTTTTCTATGCTCACGGACTGCTTCCAAGAAGACGAACATGTCTGCCGACTTGATTGAGTATCCTGATACCCGATCCTGAGTAATGTGGTCTATGGAATTTACGTGGATGTGCGGGTCGCGGTGCTTGTCAGTGTCAATCCGCAAGTCGGCAACTGGAGTATCAGTGAGGCGCATCTGTGGGTATCCGTCCGTGTGCAAACGCGTGTGCGCTTTTCCATAATGAAAAGAGAAATGCTCTCGGATACCTGCTCCCGCATGCGGATATCCGAGGACATTGAAGCATTCTTTGACACGGAAGTAATTCCCATCTTTGAAGATGACACCCCATTCTGCCTTCCATGGGGCTCTGGGAGGTAGGGGTTTCGGCGTGGCCCGGAGGAGAGGGCCACCATTGCACTCAACAGAACCGGGCTCCAGCAAATCGTCCTTCAGAGCGTCATAATGCTCTTCAAACCATTTGCGGTACTCTGGCCACCGGATCATCTAGGCGGCGATACGCTCACACACATCAGATACATCCACCATGCTGATTTGGGTCTGGCATCGAGCCGAGAACACACTGCTCAGAACACACCCTTCCGGCTCCATCGCTTTCTTCTGCATGAGGAGGAAGTTCCATTCAATCGCGTCGAATTCAGACACGCTTCCATCCACGCACCCGCGCTCCAAAAACTCGTCGCTACTCATGTTGTACTGGACTTCGAAAGCGCGGAGATCCCGCTGCACGTCAAAAATCGACCCAGTCTCTACAATTTGAATCGGCATACTAATCCTTCTCGGGAACCGCCCGCCGGTTGCGGCGAGTGTACATTTCGTACGCGCCCGTAACCGTACACTATTTGCGACATAACATACAATACCGTTACATCTGATGCGCGGTTCCACGCTCAGGCGATTTTCGTAGCGCGAAATAACACTACGTTTCCAGTATGCCTCAAGTTGAGGGATAAATGCTCATAATACAAATGAGACTATTGTTCTATCTATTGTCCTTGAGGAGGGTGTCACCGCTGCAAAATCAATTTGGCCATCTGCCCGTAAGGTATTCGGAAATAAAGACTTGGCGGATATCGTCGGAGATTTCCGGCTGCCGGATTTATAAACTCAAGTTGCGGCTAAGGCTGGCGGTACGGCTGGGTGAAGGTGGAAAGGTCCGCGCCGCTCAGGAAGTCGCGCAGGTTGCCGGCCAGTTGTTCGCGGGCGAGGTCGGGGGCCATTGCGGTGTCCAGCGTTTCGGTGCGCAGCAAGATGGGGATAGGCCGAGAGGGGCTCTGGCTCAAGAGCGTCGATGTGTCCGGGCGGCTGTAGACCAGACCGAAGTGTTGCCGCGAGCTGGTGTACTGGCCACAGGCCGCCCCGCTGCATACGGTGGTTGCTTCGAGGTACTGGGTCGCTCCATCGTTGTAGAACGATGCGCTGAAGCTGGTCGGCTCCTTGGCCGTGGGCAGGACGAGGGTATCGTGCCACAGCCAGTCTTCGCCGCGCGCGGAGTGGCAGAGCAGGGTATCGTGGGCTCCCAGCACCGGCGATATGCCCACCGACACATGCGCTCCGCCGTTCGCCGGAGCATAGTCGGCCCAATAGAAAATCAGCGGGCCGGTGACCAGATACTCGTTCCAGGCGCGCTCCAGCTTGTAGTTGCCGACTTGCTGGGGAAAGAGTCCCAGGGCCTTGGGGTCGGTGATGGCGCGCGGCTCGCTGTGGTGGATGACCATCGCACGGACATAGCCGATGCTGCCGACGGCCATCAGCAGCGTACAGGCTGCAAAGCGCGGGACAAACGAGCGCGGCGCGAAGTTGCTGCGCGGCTTGCGCGACGCATGCCGCGGCGGTGGACGCAGCGTGCCCGTCGGGCTCAACTTCAGGATCACCGTAAAGAGCAGCGTCGTCGCAATCAGGAAGAGGCAGGCGCCGATGATGTAGTCGCCCATCTCCGCGCGGCTTTGCAGCCACGGGAAATGCAGCGCGACGATGTAGTAGACCACCAGGCAGCACAGCCGCACCAGGTTGAACACATACCCCAGCAGTATCGCGGCGACGACGAAGAGGATGTGGAACCGCAAGCGGAAGCGGTAAAGGTATCCGGCGATCAGAGCGATGAAGCCCATCGTAATCGCTCCGCGGATGCCGTTGCAGCCGGGCGCGATAAACATGCCGAAGTCGGGCGTAAACATCAAGCGCAACTGGTCGGGTGTAAGTTTCTGGCCGAGCATGTGCGCGAAGCCGCGGGCTATGACAGCCGAAGCATGTTGCAGTGGAAGATCGATCAGAATGCTGAACGCATTGGGCACCGGGTTCACAAACCAGGTGAGGCAGATGGGAAACAGCGCGGCGCGAAACAGCCGGACGCCGCCGAATAGCAGGACTGCTCCCACGGTGTACCCCAGCGCGACCAGCGAGTGCGGCGGAACGAAGATCGCCCACGAGGGCGTGATGATGAGCTCGATGATGGCGTGGTCGCGCAGATGCACCAGCGCGATGATGGCGGCGAGCAGCGCCAGGCCCCACCAGGTGCCGCGCATTCTCCAGCCAATGCTCTGCCAGGCGCGCAGGATCAGGATAAGGCTGACGATCGGGATAAGGCCGCCGATGGACTTCAGCGGGTCGGTGGTCCACAGCGCCCAGAGGTAGAGCGCGGTGGAGAAGATGGTGAAAACGCCGAGGACGGAGATTGCGGTCGCCAACCCCGCGGCCCGCGGCAATGTCAGGCCGCTTCCCGGCTCGCGAGAGGCAGAAGATGTTTCGGCGCGAGACGATTTCGCGCGCAAGTCCGCCGGCGCGGGAGAAACAGTCGAAGATTCCGCGGGTGCTGCACCCGTGGGCGGTGTTGGCATCAATGAGTCCGTAGGGTCCGTCTATTTGCGACGAAAGCGGCTGCGCGCCGAAGCA
>DASRLB010000405.1:0-2633 GCA_035648695.1 Acidobacteriaceae bacterium
GATTCCGGCAGCACCACGACCGCCATCGCCCGCGAGTTGCGCTCCTTCTCCAACCTCACCGTCGTCACCAACGCCGTAAACATCGCCGGCGAGTTGGCCAGCACCTCGCTCGACGTCGTCCTCACCGGAGGCATGTTGCGCCGGAATTCCTTTTCACTCGTCGGCCCTTTGGCCGAAGAAGTATTGCGCGAAATTCATGCGGACATTCTTTTCCTCGGAGTAGACGGCTTCGACCCGGCCATCGGTGTGACTACGCCAAACGTGCTGGAATCGCGCGTCAATCGGCTGATGGTGCAAGCCGCGCAAAAAGTCGTCGCAGTGTGCGACTCCACCAAGTTCAGCAGCCGCAGCCTGGCCCTGATCGTCCCGCCCACATCGATCGACGTCGTCATCACCGACACCGAAATATCCGAAGCCGAAGCCGAAGCCCTGCGCAACGCCGGCATCGAACTCGTCCTCGTCTAGCACCAATTGAGAAGCGGTTTTTTCGCTGATATAAACGATCTTTTCGCTGATATACAGCGCGCCTTAAAGGGCCGACGGCCCGCCCTATACCAGCATGGGGCGAAGCCCCATGTTTACGGCGGCAAGGGTCCGAGGGCTGAAAGCCCGACCTATCTATGCGCCACACGCCGCTTCGCTCTATCGCGGAAAACACGCTGCCGCATAGGGCGCCAGCGCCTGCCGAATCCGATGCAGAATAATCGGCACCGGCAAATTCTCCAGCGTCCCCTCACGCACCGCGCGATACTGCTCCGGCAGATACGCACTCAGCAAAGGCTCAGGCACAGAGAGACCGGTAAGGTTATCGATCAGGTGTTCGGTAGCCGCCTTCACCGAAGGCTCGTTCCAGTAGTAGCGAATGCGGTCGCTGTAACTATACTTCCGCAAAAGCCGCTGCTGGCTCGGGTCGCCGTGATAGTACGGCTTCCAATACTTCGGCGCCTCCAGCATCGCGGAGTTGACCACCACCCACAAACGAGACTGCCTGCTCGGCTCGACTAACTCCGCCTCCATCGCCGCCAGCGCAAACAATGCCTCCCGCATCGCAAACGTCAGCGCCGGCCCAACCTTCAGAATCGCAAAGCCATCCGCTACAAGTTCCTTATAAGCCTCGGGCTTTTGATAGTCCGTGGAATGCGCCTCGAAGACAAACCCATCCTTGCCCTTCAACACCTTCTTCAAATCCCCAGCTTTCGCGCGGACGTAATCGACCACGCTATCGTGATTGAACTCCACTCCCGGCTGCACCACCATGCCCACCACGCGCGGCCACGCCCCCGCCAGTCCATGCGCGGCAAATATTTCTTTATGCAGCCGCAACGTCTCCTCGGCCGCGCTGCGCTTCGTCACTTCCAGCCCTTGCAAACTCTCCACCGCGCCGCCCGGCACCGGGACCTCCGTCCCGACAATGTACAGCGGCTTCTCCTCGCCCGCCGTCGCCTCCGCGACCTCGCATAACTGCGCCGCGCGGTCGGCAATCACACCATCGCTCAGCGGCCCCGCGTCGTCGCTGCACGCCATGCTGGTATCGAGATGCAGCTTCGTAAACCCTGCATTCCTGTAGTCGGCAATCATTTCCTTCGCCGAAGCCATCGCCTCGCCGGACTTCAGCCGCTGCCACGGGTTCGGCCCCAGGTGGTCGCCACCCAGAATGATGCGTTTCTCCGCAAGCCCTTCCTCCGCCGCCAGCCCATGCACCAGCCGCCGAAAGTCCACCGGCCGCATCCCCGTATAGCCGCCGTCCTGGTTCACCTGGTTCGAAGTAGCTTCCAACAGCAACGGGCTCTTATCTGCGATGGCCTGTTGCATGGCCGCCCGGATCACCCAGGGGTGCGCCGAACACACCGAATAGATACCCTTGGCTGTCTTACTTTCCTTGCGTCCCGCCAAAATCTTCTGCAACAAACTGGACATGTTCCCCCTTGGGTTGCCGGAAATCAATACCGTTCATCATACCCTCGCCATACTCAGCTTGACGCTCCCACAAGGGCGGTATAAGGTAAACCGTAATATAACGAAAGCAAACGATACATTCGTTGCAGCACGATCTGGAACCCACTATGAACGCAGACGAAGCCCCCGGCAGCAGCGACAAATTTGTCGACATGGTCAGCGCGACCGCGAAAGTCGACCTCCCGCTCAGCGACTTCCATCCCCACTCCTCCTTGAACACGCCAGTCAGCAACATCCAGCGCGCCCGCTTCCCCGTCATCGACTACCACAATCACCTCGATTCCACCGACCCGCGCGAAGTCCTCGCCATCATGGACCAGTGCGGCGTAGAGCACACCGTCAACATTACGATGCAGGTCGGCCAGACGGCGCTCGACATCATGGACCGCTTCCACCATGCCGCGCCGGACCGTTTCTCCTCCATCGGCTGGATGGACTGGAACGGCGTTCATCGTGCCGACTTTGCCGAAGTGACTATTGCCCGCCTTCACCGCATGATCGACCACGGCGCCGTCGGCATCAAGTTCTGGAAAGACCTGGGCCTCACCCTCCGCGACACCGACGGCGCCCTGCTACGCATCGACGACGACCGCTTTGCACCCATCTTCCAGGCCTGCGGCGACCTCAACTTCCCGGTCATGTTCCACACCGCCGACCCCACGGCATTCTTCTCCCCC
>DASRLB010000406.1:0-2804 GCA_035648695.1 Acidobacteriaceae bacterium
GACACCATACAGCGCTATCCGCTGCTCGTGGCGTCGAGGGCGGGAGACTACCTTCCGGACGCACGGCACGCCGCGCGAATAGTTACGCTGACGATGGAGAGAACGTTCGATGACGTGTCGTCAACCGAAATCAGAGAACGGATTCGGCTGGGAAAGCCGTGGCGTCACCTCGCGCCGGATGAAATTGCGCCGGCGATCGCCTCAGTGTACGCCGGCAGGCAGCCCCAACATAAGCGCTAATTTAAGACTCTTGGGCTGAAATAATCCACCTTGCCACAACCGGCTTTGGCGGAGTTTGAATCTCCAGGCAAGTCCGCGCGTAGCCGACTTTAAGCTCTGGATCGGTCGCCGGCACTTCGGCACACATTCCCGTAACCGGACTCTTCGGGCGGGATGAGAAATGGTGCCGGCCGAGCCTAAATTTCCGAATAGCGTCTTCCGATCAGAGCAGGCGTCCCTGATTGCTCCAATCAACGAGATGCCGACAAACCCGTCAACTTGAATTGCGTGATCGGCAGTTCTTGCAGCCAGTCAGTCTCTGCGTGAACACCACAGCCTACCTTTCTCCGAGTGGCGCGTGATGCGGCCAGAGCGCATTCCGTCACTTCCCGGGACGAGCTCAACGTATCTCGGTAGAATGAAATTGTGACTCAACACGCAGAAGCGGTATTCGAGGGCGGGCTTTTGCGTCCGCTCGAACCCTTGTCACTACAGGACAAACAGCATGTCCTGTTGACGATCACCGATGTTTCGGTTCCAGGCGCGAATTCGGGTCGGATGCCGGAGAAGGAGTGGCTCTGGGCGCACGGCCAGGAGTATAGCGGCCAGTGGGTCGCCCTTAATGGCGACGAACTCCTTAGCCATGGTTCAGACGCTCGCGGGGTGCGCGACGAGGCGCGTGCGAAAGGCGTCCAAACCCCGCTGATGGTTCACATACCGGACGAGCCCAACTTGCCGTCCGCCTTCTGGGTCTAAATGCCTGCCATCGAATTCAGCCGGACTCATTCATATCTGCCGGCGCACGACGGGATCTCGATACCGGTAATTCTGAGCAACGGCGCGGAAAGCGTCAAGCTGCTTGCGCACATGGATACTGGGGCGTCCCACTGCCTGTTTGAACGAAGGCACGGCGAACTGCTGAACCTCGACGTTGAGGCGGGGGATCCAATGGCATTCCGGACCGCCACCGGGCGTGTCGAGGCTTTTGGTCATCCGGTCACAATCGAGACGATCGCGGTCGATTGCCGATCCGCCCCTGTTGGAAACCCGTAAACAGCTTTCCTATCCTCTGTCCGAGTGGCGCGTGATTCGGACCATGCAGCGAATTGGCGACCGCAAGCCGACCTAACCCCCAATACTCGTCACTTAACGATTCTGATGGCGAGGCAAATATCGAAGGGGGCCGAGCGTTTGTAGCCGCGACGGAGAGGGAAATTGCTCATTTTTCGCTTGACACCGCGCTGATTTCTTCGATTGCGACTGGAGACGACGAGTTCGTCGAGTATTTCCTCCAGCACCGTCTTATGGAACTTCTTCCGGCCCTGAGGGGGGAATAGCGCCGAAGGCGGCCATCTTGCGGCGGACAACGCGCACGGCGTGGAGAAAGGATAACCGGTCAGGGTCCTCCCCGCTGTCCAGGGCGGCTTCATGCATCAGTCCGCGGACGGCGAAGTGCGCCATCAGCAGGCCGTAGAATTCCTGCCGGACCAGGTCCGGCGTCTTGCTGCGCAGCACGATCCGCGCACCCCGCAGGTGAGTCTTGAGTTCGTCGAATGCGGTTTCAATCTCCCAGCGGTCGTGATAGAGCGCCGCCAGTTCCGTGGCAGGCGCCCGTTCGTGATCGAGGATCGTGGTTGCCAGCCGATACAGCGGCTCTGCCCCTTCGACACCTTCCAGCCTGTATTCGGTCACACGCACCACGACTCCGTTGCGCCCGCGCCGCTGGTCCTGCTGCGATGGATGGATGCGGCTCAGATACGATCCGTCCGGCAGACGCTGTTCGCAGGCCAACAGAATGTTTTTCCTGACACGCCACAGCAGGTCGGCGCCCGTGGCCACCGCCTGCTTCCACATCTCAAACCCGAAAAAACCGCGGTCCGCCAGACACAGCATACCCTTGTCGAGACTGGGCAGTACGGTCTTTGCCAGGGCGATCTCGCCGGTAGCATAGTCCGCCATCCGGCTGCCAAACAGGACATGGGTTCCGTTTTCCACCAACGAGACGAAGCGGATTTGCGGATATGCGCTCTTACCCCGACTCGCTCCGGGGCGTCCGAAGGCTTCGTCATTGCCCTTCTCGTCGGCGATATCCAGCGTGCTGCCGTCCATACTCACCAGGCGCCATTCGCGATACCATGCGCCCTTCGTCGCCGCCACTGCAATCGGCTTCACAACCTCGTCGTGCAGATGCCGCAAAGGCTCCCACCCCAGCCTCGTCCGCGCCTGCGAGATGCCTGAGTTGCCAGCCACCTTGATGCTCGCCGACGGTCGCGCCAGCCACCGGATTCCCTCCAGCAGGCAACGCAACACTTCCCGATACGACGACTGCATATACAAAGCCAGCGCTATTACGTAGTAGACGGTCACATGGCCAGGAAGGTCGCGCTGGCGCGCGCTCTCCCTCTCCGTCGCCGCCAGCGCCGCGTGAATCTTATCCAAAGGGAAGGTCTTCGCCACCACACCCAAACTGATGTAGTCCGTAATCCGGCTTCCGGCGGGCAACGTGGCAACGGTTCGCGACATTTTCCCTGCCTCCTGTTCTAAAACAGAATAGCATAAAAACGTTTGTTAAGTGACGAGTATTG
>DASRLB010000407.1:0-3975 GCA_035648695.1 Acidobacteriaceae bacterium
CGCATCATTCACAACGCCCACAAGGTCGTGCTAAACGGTCCCTCACGCCGCAAGGGCAAGGGGGAAGCCACCGGAAACTGACCAGAACAACCAGCGTCGCTTCGCTCCGTTCATGATGCTCCGATCGGGGCGTTCACGATGGCCGGAATACGCATTCAGGCGACCTACGGGCAGGACAACTCGATCCTCGACAACTGCCATATCCGGCTCACGTACACCGCTAACGACGAGAAGACCGCCAAGCGCATCAGCGATCTCATCGGCCAAGGGACCCACACCAAGCTGCAGCGGAACGCATGGCGGCAGCCGCGAACATTGGCGAGAGGAGGATTCCCGTTATCGGGTAGAGGGCCCCTGACCTGCCTGGCGGGTTTCGGACCAGGCTACGTCGTGGGCCAAGTCGCTTGCACGTTCTCCGTGGCCATCGCCCCAGCGGATATAGCTAGCAAGTTCGCGTAAATTGCCGACGACCATCTCCCGTTAGAAACCTGATGAACAAACGTCTCCGCCGTTCGTTGTATGGGTTCACTGCCCCACCGGATAGATGATCAGAATGTACTGACCGGCATAGCCACGCGGCGGCGATTCTTTCATGTCAGGGCTTGGGGCGTTCTAAGGGATCATTTAGTCGTCGCGGCCCCAACCGGTAGCTCGAACGGGGAGGGGCTTACGCCGGCCCGAAGTCCCTGGAGTGTCGGTCTCACGGGGACAATGGTCCCGTCGCTGTTGAAGTACATCCGATCGACGCAGACCTCGCGGTGATACCCGTCGCCGCCCGGGATCGCAAAGCGGTGATAGACCATGTAGTACTCATCCCGTCCGGGAAGCGCCAGGATAGAGTTGTGACCCGTTGCCAAGATACCAAGCGCCGGGTTTTCCTCGAGAATGACGCCTATTCGATCGAAAGGACCGAGTGGTGACTGCGCGCGCCCATAGGCAACCTGATACTTGGCGCTTCGCGTATCATTCTCGGACCAGAAGAAGTAGTAGGTGCCGCCGCGCTTGAGCATCACACTCCCTTCGTTGTATCCGGTCGGCGTGATGTCCCGGGGTGTGCCGGCCAAGGAGATCATGTCTCCGCTCAGCCTGACGACGCGCGCCCCGCCACTTCCAAAATAAAGATATGCCATTCCGTCATCATCAATGAACGGGTAGGGATCTATCGTCTGGACGCCGTACGACCAGGCGCTAATGAGCGGATGCCCCAGCGCGTCCTTGAAGGGACCGGTCGGCGAGGCGCTAGTGGCGACGCCAATCGCTTGAGCCGCAGCGAAGTACAAATAGTAGACACCGCCCTTGAGCGCGATCCCTGGCGCCCAGGCCCGATTGGTCGCCCAAGTCAACTCCTTTGGCAAGTCGAGAATCACACCGCGATTGGTCCAGTTGACCAGGTTCGTGGAGGAGAACACGCTGAATGAAGTGGATGCCCAGTTGGCGAATCCGTCTGTCGTCGGGTAGATGTAAAACGTGTCGTCGAATAGCGCGACCTGAGGATCGGCGTTGTACCCGGGCAACACCGGATTGGCGTTGCTCCCGAAAGCACGTATTCCCGCATCAACGTGAGCGTAGGCTTCGACGGAGGACGGACCCGGGACCAGCAACCCGGCCGGATGAGGCGTCGTCTGGTTGCTGCAGCAGAGCAACGTAAACGAGAGCAGGGCACAGCCGAGGCGAACGAGCGAATCGACGATCGGCGTGTATCTCATGCAATCAGGTACCGTCAACGCTCGCCACCTTGCCATCCAGCCCTGGAAAGAACGCAACCAACTCAATGGTCTCATATCGCCGCCGAAGGGACAAGGGACGGCGGATCCCTGAAGGGGCAAAGAACCCTGCCACAAGATCTGGATTTGTATCCTCGCACGATTCCAGGATCTCGTAAAACGCCCTCGCTTCTCATTCGTTGTTGCCCGGATGGCATCACCCACGTCGCGTTCGAGATGTTCCTCGGATTAGTGCGCAATGTCGGTTCAAAGTTGGCGTGCCTGCCATCTGCCGCGTGTCCGAGCACTATGTGGCGTCGACGCGCCCAGCGTTGACAGATGCTCCATGTGACGCGACGCACTTTGTTACGCTGCCCGTTCCTCTCCATTCCGCGACCCATCCGCGGTTTCGAAACCCCATGGCGCGGTTTCGAAACACCAAAGACCTGCCGCCGTGCCGTTCCTTTTCAACCCGCGACCCATCGGCGGTTTCGAAACCCCAAAACGGCATCCCGCTCCCAACGAACGATTGTCTGGTCGCTTCAGCTCGCGTTGCTTGACACCCGCGTCTCTGGGTTTGATAGTGCCCGCAGAATGGGGACTAACGTCCCGACCTAGCGGGCGAAGCAAGAAGCGAGAGGGAGCATCTCTCCCTGAACGGAATCGTCGGACAACCGATATGAAAGGATGGATCGAATGAGAAAAAGCAATTTCGCGGTCAAAACAATCCCGTTAATTGCATTCGCTACTGTTGTGATGGGCTTCGGGGCAGAAAGGGCGGCGCAGGCGCAGATTTTCGCGTTCCAGGATAGCTCTCATCAACTTCAGATCGATAACAACGGAACCATGATCGCCACCGGCAACTATATGAAATCTGGGACCGCTCCGAGTACCGTCAATATGTATAACGGTTTGTATTACGTTGCATATCAGGGGAGTAACGGTCATTTTTGGCTCGACGCCAATGGGGTTTTCTATGACTCGGGTCAGCCGATGGCGGGGGGAACCAGTCCCAGCCTCACGATTCTCGCGGGCGTGATCGCATTCGGGTTTCAGGGAAGCAATGGACATCTCTGGATCGGCCCCCGTGGCATTTATAGCAGCGAGGACACGGGGGGGTGGATGGCAGGCGGAACCAGTCCCAGCGTCGCAGCACTCGCAAACGGCCAGCTCGCGATGGCATTTCACGGGGTCAATGGGCACTTCTGGGTCAGCATGACAGGTCCGTTCAACGGCTATGACACCGGCGGGGCAATGGCGGGGGGAACCAGTCCCAGCATCGCGGCACTTCCGAACAGCGAGATTTTTTACGCTTTCCAAGGGTCCAATGGACACTTGTGGGGCGGCTCAGGTAACGGCATTGGAGGCGGGGACTTTGGTACGGGTGTGTATTCCGGAACCAGCCCCAGCGTCGGCGTCGATACCAACGGCTATTGGTACGTGGGATTATGGTTGGCCGGACTCGGCGCCTCGATCGGCGTAATCAGCAATGCTTTCGACGACTACAATTTTACTATCACTCCCTACGGTGGTCATAGCCCTAGCCTCGCTATCAGCGGTACCGCATGGGAACTAGCATACAGGTGCAGCAATGGATACCTCTGCATCGAATCGCCGAGTGGGTTTTCACAAATAGGCATTCAAATGAACTGAAGCGGTGGTCCGGACCGGCCAATTGGGACTGGGCGGTGACGCCCAGTCCTATCGCTTATTCGAGTCAAACCTCAGGGGCGCCGACCGCGGCTGCTAAACAACCTCGCCTGCCGAGGTAGTCCTCATGGCCGAATGGGACTCTTGCGCCAGCCCGCGAGCGGGAACGCCACGACCTGCTCTAAATGCGGGCGCGAATGTCGATCTCACGAGCCGGCTCTGTGAAGTCGGAGACCTCCTCGGCATCATTGTTTTCGACCACGCAATCGTCAGCCTGGAAGGCTATCTCTCTCGCCGAGCGCAGCTGGCGGTGAGGTCTCGTTCGGGCGGCTCCGGGGCCGCCCGCCACAACTCCGCCTGGACTGGAGAAGCACCGAAGCTGCGCGTCGACGCATCGAAAGGTTCGTCGGCGCATCAGCACGGCATCCGACCGTTACTTGGGCTCCTCGACAAGACGGGGGAGCTGGTCGGAACCCTCTTGAGCGCTAAGAGGGTGTCCTACAGAAAATCCCGCAAGAAATTTGCCTTGTCCGAGGGACAGCCGCAGATGGGTGAATGCGAACACCGTACCCTACCGATCTGACCGACGCGGAGTGGGACATCGTCCGGGCATTCATTCCGG
>DASRLB010000408.1:0-5400 GCA_035648695.1 Acidobacteriaceae bacterium
GAAAAAGCAAATCATCGCGACCGCGATCCTCGTCCTTACCTTCTCGGGCAGTGCCTTCGGCGAAACGTTCAAAGGCTTCGTCAGCGACAGAATGTGCGCCAAGAAGCACAAAGCCGACGACAAAGACAGCATCGAGTGCGCGAAGCGGTGCCTCAAGGGCGGCGAGCCTGTGGTCTTTGTGGTCGACGGCAAGATCTATAAGATCGACAATCCGGACGCGATCAAGGACCACATCGGTACGACCATCACCGTCGACGGCAAGTTGACGGGAGACTCGATCCACATCGACAAGATCGGCTAACCGTTCGCAGGCTGGGTTTACGCACCCAGCCGCCGTACGAAGTCCAGGTAGACCAGCGCGGCCGGCGAGTAGCCGCTCGGGTCGGCCTGCGTGAACTCGCCGGTCAGCGGGTCCATCTGCTGGCGAAACTCCGTATGCCGCGCGATGGCCTCAACCCAGGCCTGCATCAGCACGCGCATGGCGGCGCCTTTGCCGTAGTGCTCCATCCAGCGCGGCGCGCGCAGAGCGGTCAGCGCCTGCGTCGCTCCGCCCCAACTGTTGCGCGGGATCGGACGCACAAACGCCGGATCGTCGAGCGCGATGGAAGGGAACGGAAACGGCGCCCAGAACGCCTTCGGGTTGTGCATCTGCCGCGTCCACACGGCATCGAAGATGCGCCGATCGGAAGCGTTGTCGAGCTTCAGCACATGCTCGCCGAGCACCCGCGAGATGACGTCCGAGCGCACGCGGATGAACTTGCCGTTGGTGTCGAGGTCGTAGAACGCCGCGTCCTCAGGCGAGTAGAGTTTGGCGACGATGAGGCGACGGATCGTCTCCGCATCCTGCTCCCACTTGTCGGCTTCGGCTCGTTTGCCCAGCGCGCGAGCCATCGCGGCCAGCGCCACGCGACCGCCGTAAACGGTCGCCGAAAGGTCAGGGCAGATGCGCGGCATTCCAGGCAGCGGGGGGAACTTCCGCGCGTCACCATCGGGACAGCGGTTCGGAATTCCCGCCCAGCGCGGCGAGTTGTCGTGCCCCGTATCGTAGGTGCAGAAGCCCTCGACGAGCCCGGTTTTGCGGGTATCGCGATAGCGCCGCAGCCACGCGTCCCAACGGCTGCACGCGGCGTAAGCAGTCGTCAGCAGCTCCTCGTCTTTCGTCAGGCGCGAGAGCTCGAACGCAGTCGCGGCGATCGGCACGACCATCTGGATCTGCCCATAACCAGCCTCGCTCAGCTTGATGCTGGCGGGCAGTTGGCCGTCCTCGTGTTGCAGGGCGAAGAACGCCATGTGGTTGGCGCGAGCAGTCTCCAGCGCCGTTGGCTGACCGGTTTGTGGAGGGACGAACTTTGCCAGCGTCGCGTAGACGAGCCCTTCCATCGGCCCGCACTCCAGCCACACGCCGGGGTAAACCGCGCCCTCGAACAGCACCGGCTTGTCGTACCTCGGAACCCGCCTGACGTTGCCGGCGAGCACGGCGAGCGCAGCATCCCAGGTGCGAGCCCACTTCGGATCGCCGCTGGGAAACTTCGGCCGCGGAACTCCGCCCGCGAACGGCCGCAGAGACGAGCTTGCCGCCGCTGCGCCGGTCATCGCCGATATCTGTAGGAACCGTCTCCGCTGCATGGGAGTTAGTAAACCTAACGAACGCCGCCGAGCAGCTCAACCAGCCGCCGGAAGCCAGCCGCCCGAGCCGCCGCGTTCGCCGCGCTCGCATCCGGAGCCTCGCCGGCGCGCATGAAGCCGTGTCCCGCGCCGTCGTAGACCACCGGCTCATACGTCTTGCCAGCCGCCTTCATCGCGGTCGTCGTATCGGGAACCGTCGCCGAAATGCGCGCGTCGTTGCCCGCGTAGAAACCGTAGACGGGAGCGCTGATGTCCTTCATGGCCTCCACCGGCGGCGGAGAACCGTAGAAGACCATCGCTCCGCTCAGGTCCTTGCGGTGCGTGGCAAACGCGAACGACTTGCCACCGCCCCAGCAGAAGCCCGCGACGAACAGCTTCCCATTGGCCGCCGGCAGCTTCTTGCCGTAGTCGGCTGCGGCATCGAGGTCCGCGGTCACGGTGCTCGGGTCGAGGTTGGATACAGCCTTGGTCACCGCACTCTGGTCCGGAAACGCAGCCGTTCCGCCCGGCGACGCCGGCGCAAACGCCGCGCCAGCACCCGCAGCCGCCTGCATGTGCATATGGTCCTCGGTCTGCTTGGCTGTGCAGGGCATTGGATCGCAGCCCATTCCGGGAGCGGGATGAGCGGAGTTCGGCCCGATGTTTGGCGCAACCGGGCCAAAGCCGCTGAGCAGGTCCGGCTCGACGACGATGTAGCCCGCGCCGGCGACTTCGTCCGCCATCTCGCGCGCCCAGTCGGTCTGCCCATAGATCTCGTGGATCATTACCACCACCGGCGCTTTGCCCTTGACCTCGGGATACACGACCCAGGCCTGTAGCTTGCGTCCGCTGGCTTCGGCGATGGTGACAAACTCACCGTGTCGCGGACTTTTGGCGAGGTTGGCCTTCGCCCAATCCTGCGCTGCGGCGGTGGCGGAGACCATGCCCAGCACGCCCAAAGAAAGCGCCCCGGTAAGCGCGGCGCGAACCAAAACCGAATTGCCAATGAGTCTCTTCATGCCTGCGAGTCTATCGCAATCGCGCATCGAGCGACAGAGCCTCGTTACTGAAAACAAAGCGCATCAACGCCGCGCTCTCCAGATCGAGAACGCGGCGTCGATGGCAAGTCCCACCCGGAAACGAGTCGATCTACAAACCCGCCTGCTGAGCGGCGAAGTTGCCGATCACGGGAACCTTGAAGACCTTGCCCTGCGACGCGTTGATGAGGCAGATAACCCAAAGCACCATCAGCGCCAGCATTCCAATCAGGAAGATGATCTGTCCGAGAATCGGAATGATGTTGAAGAATCCCAGCACGAACCCGACAACCGCCAAACCCAGGCATTGGAAACAGTTGAACTTGACGAAAGGTTTGCGGTTGTACGGTTCCATCACCAGAAAGATGATGGCTGGAATAATGGTGATATAGGCAATCGCCGCGGCGGCGTTATCGCTCAGGCCCTCGCCCGCAGCTTGCGGCTGCGCAGCGTACTGCGGCGGCTGTTGGTACTGTGGGGGCTGTTGGTACGGAGGCACTTGCTCGTACGGCGGCTGTTGCTGTTCGTCCATGATCTGCATCCTTTAGTGGCGCAGGCTCTGCGAAGAAGCCCGTCCTGAAGATTTTGAAGCGGTGGCGTTTTATACGGGCGGTACTCGCACAACTTCTACCACAACCTTAATCGTGGACTCCAGACAATTCGGAAGAAAGACAATAAAAAAGGGCGCACACCTATGTGCGCGCCCTTTGGTTGTCGTAGAGAGTACCTTCAGCGGTTGTTGTCGAACATCGAGCCGACGATGCCGCCAACCAGGCCGGCTGCTCCCAGGTCTCTGGCCCGCTCGCCGCCGCGCCCCGGCATGTACTGCTGCAACTGGTGCGCGAGGTTGGAGATCGGCAGCGTTTGCAGCCACACACGCCCCGGCCCGGTCAGCGCAGCCATAAAGATGCCGTCGCCGCCGAAGATCATGTTCTTGATGCCGGGAATCGTCGTTATCTGGAAGCTCACCGAGCCCTGAAACGCGCCCACATGGCCGGGATGGACGCGCAGCGTCTCGCCCGGCGCAAGGTCGCGGATGACGACTTCGCCGCTCAGCTCCAGCCAGCAGGTGCCCATGCCGTTGACCTTCTGTAGCAGAAACCCGTCGCCGCCAAAAATCCCCGCGCCCAGCGACTGCTGGAAGCCGACACTGAGCTGCACCTGCGGCGTCGCGCACAGGAAGCCGTGGCGATGCAGCATGAACTCATGCCCGGGGCCGATCTCGACGGGCAGGATGTGTCCCGGGACCTTGGTGCAGAACGCGACTTCGCCGGGCGAGCCGTAGGCCGTGTACTCGGTCATAAACAGCGTGCCGCCACCGGCGACCCGCTTCAAGGCGCCGAAAAAACCGCCGCCGCCCGCCATCTGGGTGTGCGTGCTCATGGTGATGGACTGCGTCATCCAGCTCAATTCGCCGGCTTCGGAGATCAGTTGTTCACCCGGCTGCAGAAGGACTTCCAGCACCGGCATCGTGGTCCCAACAATCCTGCTTTGCATGTGTCGCCCTCGCAAAAAAACAGTTGCTCGCCAACATCCTACGCCAAAGGAGGGCGCAAAGTTCCTCTACTGTCGCCGATGGTGAAGGTTTCGAGGGCGTTCGTTTGGACGGTGCTATTGATGGTGATGGTGTCGTCAATGCTGGAAGCAAGCCGAAGAACCTGCGCCTGGGACTTGCATACGCCGGGACGAAAGCTACAAGACTGGAACTACTGCGATGGAAGATTTTCGCTGCTGTTTACTCCCTTGTTTGCGAAACCCGAGGAGAGCAACTCCCGTGCCCAGAAGAGAGAGAGTAGAAGGCTCTGGGATGGACCCCGGAGTGATTGGAGACGAGCCGGAGGCTGTGCCAATCACCCGGGTTCCGGACAGGCTCGTAAACTGTAAGTCGGTATCTTGATTAATATAAAGCGACTCTCCTGCGCCAAAGGCGGGCGATAGGCAGTTTGGACCTGTGTCAAAACATACCGCGCCACTGAAGCCTGTTTCAAAGAAAAAGGCGCCGGCGGTAGTGCTCGTGTCGCTGAAATTGAAGAGCAACTGAGTCGCCGTAGCCGACAAATCGTCTCCTCCATTATAGGCGATCTGTCCATTAGTAAGTTGTGGCCCCGTCAGGTCGAACTGGAGCGTACAGCTCCTCGTAGAGGGAGGCGGACATGGAAAGGTGGTGTCCGTCAACAACAGGTTCCAGTCGAGAATACTGCTAAAGCCAGTACTGAGAGTCCCGATCGTGCCATCAGTGACGATGTAGCCGGTGACCGTCGCGGCGCCGACCGTTAGATCGACGTTGTAAGTAATAGAAGCAGCGCTACAGACGGGTGCCGCGCCAAGCACCAATGACACAAAAGTCAGATGAATAAAAGCGAAAGTTGTTCGAGAAATACGCATGGCCCTTTGCTCCTCTCGATACGAGAGCCATGTCTTCACTCTCGAAGGCGATGATTATACACAGTAAGCAAAATAGCGCTGTTACGCCGCCCAGAAGTCCGCCGGGATGAAAGAAAACCGATATTGCAAAACACAGCCATTCCAACTGGCCGATTCCATTTTCTCAACGGGACCCGCGACAACCAGCCAGTTGCGATGGTCCTCGAACGCGACCATTGGGGCTGGATATTGTAGGAAACTTTATCCTCTGGAGTCTGCCGGTGCCTTCCAGCTTTCAATCATGTTCTGCAACAGGTCGTACTCCGGCAGCATTCTCGAGATCAGCACCCCGCCGCAGAAAAACAGCCCGACGCGCCCGCGGCTGGAAATCAAC
>DASRLB010000409.1:0-7608 GCA_035648695.1 Acidobacteriaceae bacterium
ATGCGCGCTCGAATCTCAGGATCGAGTCTCTTAAGCTGTCTTCTGGAGGCGCTGAGGTACTCGATCTTCCAAGCCAAACTCTTGCTCCATTTCTTCTTGCGTATATGTCCGGCCGCCCTCCGCTAGTGCCGCCTGCGCGTCTCGGCCGTCCTCGTAGTCTTCCATGAACGTCAAAAGGGCTTCATTGGCAAAGTCATCTACCGTTCGGCCCATTTCTTCGCACAACTTCCTCAGGTGCGCCTCGCGATCCGCTCGAAAATCGATCTCCATAAGCCGCCTCCGTTACTTCTTCCACTCTTCCATCATCCTACGAAAATCCCTGAAAAGATAATGCGAATCATGCGGCCCGGGACTCGCCTCGGGATGATACTGCACGCTGAACATCGGATCCGTCTTATGCTTCAACCCGGCCAGCGTGTCGTCGTTCAAATTCGTATGCGTCCGCACGACATCATCCGGCAGCGACGCAGGATCGACATTGAAGTTATGGTTCTGCGCCGTAATCTCGACCTTCCCCGTCTCAAGATTCTTGATCGGATGGTTTCCGCCATGGTGCCCAAACTTCAACTTATAAGTCTTCCCCCCCAGCGCCAGCCCGAAAATCTGGTGCCCCAGGCAAATCCCAAACAGCGGCCTCTTTCCCTGCAACTCCCTCACGTTCGCAATCGCATAATCGAGCGGCTCGGGATCGCCCGGCCCATTCGAAAAGAAGACCCCATCCGGCTCCATCGCCAGCACATCCGCCGCCGAAGTCCTTGCCGGAACCACCGTCACCCGGCAGTTCTCGCGGCTCAGCATCCGCAAAATGTTTTCCTTGATCCCGTAGTCGTACGCCACCACATGCAGCGTCTCTTTCGCCGCCGTGTCCGCGACCGGCAGCAGCTTATCGCCCGTCTGGTTCCGCGAGTCAGCCGCGTCCCACGTATATGCCTGTTTCGTGCTCACGACAGAGGCCAGGTCGGTCCCATCCATCTTCTTATGCGCCAGGGCCTTCGCGACCAAAGCATCCGTATCCGCCACGGCAGTAGAAATCACGCCCCGCATCACGCCATTCGCCCGCAGATGCCGCACCACGGCCCGCGTATCGATCTCCGCGATCACCGGCACTCCGCTGCGCTCCAGATACTCATCCGCAACTTCGGTCGATCGCCAGTTCGAGCTAATCGGCGAAAACTCCCGCGTCACCAGCCCCTCAATATAGGGACGCGACGATTCCGCATCGCTGGGCGAAGTCCCATAATTCCCAATGTGAGGGTTCGTTAAAACAACAATCTGTCCGGCGTAGGAAGGATCGGTAAAGATCTCCTGATAGCCGCTGAGCGAAGTATTGAACACCACTTCGCCGACCCGTTCGACGATCGCGCCAAACGCTTTACCTCGAAAAATGCGCCCGTCTTCGAGCGCCAGGACTGCTTGCATTGCGTCTCCAGAGAGCCGATTCAACCAATTCTATCAGCCTCTTCTGAGGAGAAACACATGGCTGAACACAAACGGAAAGCCCGGCCGCAGCAGGCCCTCGCGCTCATACATGCGCAGCGTCTGCGGATGGATCTCATACATCTCCGCCACGGCCGAGATCATGTACGCCCCACCGGATTTACGCTTCGTCGCCATCGCCTTCAGCATAGCCCAAACCACGCCCGGCGCTCCACTCTTGTAGAGTTGCATCAGGCGTCGAGGTCCGCGTGGAACAGGACGATCTGCAATACGAACAGCCCTACCGCGCGCCCGTTCGACGGTCGCAAGGGTCGAGTTTGCGCATTTCCGCAGTTCTTTTCCTGCTGGCGATTTCGTTTCTGTATATCCGGTCCAACGTCTCAAGAAACCCCAAACGACTCAATATCGACGCGCTGGACATCCGAACGCTCGGCGGCAATCCCATCAATCCGCGGAAGTTCCTGGGCAAAGCCGTCGTCCTGAATTTCTGGGCCCCGTGGTGCGGCCCATGCCAGACCGAGACGCCGTGGCTACAGCAACTCCAGGCCACACACCCTGACGACCTCATCGTCATCGGCGTCGATCAGGACCCCAATACCTACGCCGAAGCCGCGCTCTTCGCGGCCTCGCACAGAGTCACCTACCCCATCGTCCAGACGAGCGGCGCCATGATCAACGCCATTGGCGCCGTCGAGAGCCTACCGACAACGTTCTACATCGCCCCATCGGGAGAGGTCGTCCATACCGCAATAGGCGCGACGTCAGAAGCTCGGATGGAAGATTATGTCAGCGATGCGCTGCACCGTTGACATAATCATCGTGGCGGAAATCACCTGCTCCGGCTCAACTGGCTTTCCGATACTCCTCAGGCTGGTCCACACTTTTCGCAGCTTTGATCAGAATCCGCAAAGCAGTATTCACCGAGACCGAGTCGGGGAACACGGACCTCACATCGGGGTCGAGGCTGACAACATGGACATCGCCCGCGAGAGCGGCATAGGGCGCCCGGACACTGTTCGAAAAATCGTATTCTTCGCGCATATCATCTACGTCCGAATCGGGTTGCGTCATATCTCCTCCACTCCTTAGGACTGGCGCGTCGCGCACTAATAATCCTAAACCTCAGTTCGCGTTTCACATGTACCACTACCAACAATCTCGCGGTCGTCGACATCGCCAACAACAAGATCCGTTCCTCCATCTCCGAATGGTCAGGATCCGGAATCATCTCAGCGTAAAAATCCAGAAACGCCGTCGCAGCCTCGGGAAAACTGACAGTATGATTTCGAATGTTCGAAGCAGCTTTCCGATCGTCCCATTCGAAGATCAGATTTCCCAGCGTGAAGTTTTCCATCGCTACACCCCCGCCAGCATCTCCGCCCGCGGGTCGTCCGGATTCAACTTCTGCAACTCCCGCAAAATCTCCTTCGACCGCTCATCCTGCACCTTCGGCACCACCACCTGCACTTCGACAATTTGATCGCCTCGCGCCCCCTCGCGCGTGGCGCTCGGAACGCCCTTCTCGCGCATGCGCAGCTTCTGGCCGGTCTGCGTCCCGGGCGGAATCTTCAACTGCGTATGCCCCGCGCCGCCGCCGCTGCCATCGATCGTCGGCACGTCGATCTTCGCTCCCAGCGCCGCTTCCATCACCGTTACCGGCACCTTGACGTGGATATCGTCGCCCACCCGGTGAAACAGCTTATGCGCGCCCACCTTGATGATCAGATAAAGATCGCCCGCCGTAGCGCCCTCGGTCCCCGCATTGCCTTTGCCCGCCAGCCGAATCCTCTGCCCATCGCGCGTCCCCGGCTTGATGCGGAACTCCAGCGGTTCTCGCCGCGTCAGCACGCCCGCGCCATCGCACGTCGGGCACGCGTTCTGCACCTTGCCCGAGCCGCCGCAGCGCGGGCACTGGATGTTGAACTTCATCCGCCCGCCCATCTGTGTCACCTGCCCCGACCCATGGCACTCCGGGCACTCCATGCTGCCACCGACCACCGCGCGGCCCTTGCATGTCGGACACTGCTCCTGCCGCTGAATCTCCAGCCGCGTCACGCCGCCGCGAATGGCCGTCCAGAAATCCACCTGCACCTGGTACTCAAGATCGGTCCCCGGCTGCGGTCCTCGCGCCTGACGACCGCCTCCGCCAAACATGCCGCTGAAGACGTCCTTGAAGCTGCCGCCAAACCCCGCACTTTCCTGCTGCGCCGCTTTACTACCACCCTGAAAGCCGGAGAAATCGAAGCCGCCAAAATCAAACGGGACTTCCTGCCCGCCACGCCCTGCACGCTGCGCTCCAGGGAAACCTCCGCCACCATATCCGCCGCGGGAAGCCGCCTCCGCCGCCGCGGGATCGATGTTGTCCGAGTAGAAACCAAGCTGGTCGAAAATCTTGCGCTTCTTGTCGTCGCTCAACACATCGTTGGCTTCGGAAATCTCCTTGAACTTCTCTTCGGACTTCTTGTCCCCGGGATTCACATCGGGATGATGCTTGCGCGCGAGTTTGCGAAACGCCTTGCGGATTTCCTCCGAAGTCGCCGTCTTCTTCACGCCCAGCGTGCCGTAATAATCCTTTTCTCTTGTCGTTGCCATCAAGCCACCATCGTTTGCACTTCACGGCGCAGTTGTTCCATCGCGTCACGCTCAATGCATGAGAGTTCGTAGGAGCTCTGTAGACTCATCCACAAAGCTGCCGTAGTTTTGAAATAGATCGCCAGCCGGCATGCCGTATCGGCCGTAATGCCGCGACGCTCGTTCACAATTTCCGAAATCCTCGTTGACGGCACACGCAACGCGAGCGCTAGGGCATGTGCCGAAAGCCCGTTCGGCACCATAAATTCTTCCCGCAATATCTCGCCCGGATGCATTGGCGGCGGCTGGCGGTTTGGATCGCGAAGTATAGCCATGTTCCTTTCCTTTCAGTGATAGTCGACGATTTCGACGTTGTGCGGCTCCGCATTTAACCAGACGAAGCAGATCCGGTACTGATCGTTGATCCGAATGCTGTGCTGACCCTTTCGGCTTCCCTTCAATGCTTCAAGATGATTTCCGGCAGGCTGCCGCAAATCCTCCAGTTCCCGCGTATTGTCGAGAACTTGAAGTTTGCGCCTCGCGGCGATCGAGATCGAACCGTAGCGACGGCTTTTACCATCCAGGAACAACCGTTCGGTCTCTTTGTCCTCGAATGACCGGATCACACATTCAACGTATCACGTTCTACGCTGCACGTTCAACGCGAAGCGTCGAGATTTGCCGCCTTCTCCATAAACCTTGCCCAGCAATGGATCTCGTTACCCTCCGGCATTCACGCCTCCACCTTCGCCGCCCTGCGCATCCATCTTCTCGCGCGCCTCCTGCTTGCGTTGCAACCGGTTCATCCGGCGCCGCCTTCCACCCGTCTCCAACTCATAACGGTAGTGCTCCAGAATTCGCTCGGGAGTCCACAGCGCCCAGTGGTTTGCATGCTGCTCATGCATCTTTCCCAACTGGATCTCGTCCATCTGCCGCATCAACTTGCGCAGGTCGCTGTAGTGTTCCGAGTAGCTGCTCTCCGCATCCTCGATCAGCGGACGCAGATCGACATACACCGGCTGCGCCCACTCATAAAACGTGTGCCACACGTCGTAGACATCGAGGTGGCCCTTCTTCACCAGCAGCCCGACATGCTCATAAAAATCCAGCACCTCAAACGCACTCACCGGCGGATTCGTCACATCCCAGGCCACCAGACCGTCGGCATTCAAGCGGTCCTGAGCCAACTGCTTCCGGGCCAGCGCAAACGGCTCGCTCAGAAAGAAACTCAACTGCTTTTCCAGATTGCTAACCGACCGATACTTCCGCTCATTCGAAAGCTGTAGCCCCGCATACCCAATAGCTGCCGCGCTCGTTACCACAAATCCGCAACTCGCGATCGCTTCCACTGCAACCCAATTCACCACGCGCGTACCTCAGTGGTTCAGATGCAGGAAGGGCCGCAACCTCATCGAGGCTGCGGCCCTAACCTGCAACGTCTTCCGAGCCTAGTTCCAGACTGCGCTGGCCTTCATCGCCTCAATGTTGAACATCTGGTCCGGCTCGACACTCCGCATCGTGCGGGCGAACTCTTCCGCTTCCTGGCGCGTGTCGAACAGCGTGCGGCTGTACAACTGGCCGGCGCGCATCGCATCGCAGCGCCACACCATCTCCGTCGTCTGCCCCAACCCAAACATGCCAACCCACTCAAACCCGCCGTGGAGCGCCTGCCCGTTCTCGGTCCCGTCACTGTTCATCGCTCTACCTCATTTCCTGTGTGACGTGAATCCTACGCCAAAAGGTCTACTCCATTGGACACACATTGGTCACAAATGATGCGCACTTTGGTGCACTCCATTGTGCGAGACAACAAGGAGGAGCCATCCCATTCGGACAACTCCTCCTTTAGTACGCTTCAGAACCACGTTCGGTTCTTATTTATTTATGATCGGCGTCGACATACTCGGCGTCGATAACACCTTCGTCTTTCTTAGGTTCATCGGAAGTACCAGCCGCGGCCGCATCGCCGTCGGTCGGAGGAGTCGCCGAGTTCGCCTTGTACAGCGCTTCCGCCAGCTTGTGGCTTGCGGTCTGCAGGCGTTCGCGCGCGGCCTGCATCTCGGTCGCCGAAGGATCGCCCGTGAGGGTCGTCTTGGCATCCGCCAGCGCCGTTTCCACGTCGCTCTTGTCCGCCGCATCGACCTTCTCGCCGCCGTCTTTCAGCATCTTCTCGACGTTGTACACCATCGAGTCGAGCTGGTTCTTGGCTTCGATCTTCTCCTTCGCTTCCTTGTCCTCGGCCGCGTGCGCTTCGGCATCCTTCGCCATGCGCTCGACCTCTTCCTTGCTCAGGCCCGAAGAACTGGTGATAGTGATCTTCGCGTCCTTGCCGGTCGCGTTGTCCTTCGCCGACACGTTCAGGATGCCGTTCGCATCGATGTCGAATGTGACCTCGATCTGCGGCACGCCGCGCGGAGCCGGCATGATGCCGCCCAGCTTGAACTTGCCCAGCGTACGGTTCTGCGCCGCCAGAGGACGTTCGCCCTGCGTGATGTGGACCTCAACCTCGCTCTGGTTGTCGGCCGCCGTCGAAAACGTCTCCGTCTTCTTGGTCGGGATCGTGGTGTTGCGGGGAATCATCGGCGTCGCCACCGAACCCTGCGTCTCGATCGCCAGCGTCAGCGGTGTTACGTCGAGCAGCAGCAGGTCCTTCACTTCGCCGCCCAGCACGCCAGCCTGCACCGCGGCGCCAATCGCGACAACCTCATCCGGGTTCACACCCTTATGCGGTTCCTTGCCGAACAACTCCTTCACCAGTTGCTGGATCTTCGGCATACGCGTCTGTCCACCGACGAGAACGACCTCGTCGATTTTCGAAGCGTCGATGCCCGCATCCTTCAGCGCCTGCTTGCAAGGTCCGACGGACTTCTGCAGCAAATCATCAACCAGCGACTCCAGCTTGGCGCGAGACAGCGTCCGCACAAGATGCTTCGGCCCGCTGGCGTCGGCGGTGATAAACGGCAGGTTGATCTCCGACTCCTGCGCCGTCGACAGCTCGATCTTGGCCTTTTCCGCCGCGTCCTTCAGACGCTGCAACGCCATTTCGTTGCCCTTCGACCGCAGATCGAGGCCGCTTTCGCTCTTGAACTCGGTGATGAGCCAGTCCACAATGCGCTCGTCGAGATTGTCGCCGCCCAGGTGCGTGTCACCATTGGTCGACTTCACCTCGATCACGCCATCGCCAACTTCAAGGATCGACACGTCGAAGGTTCCGCCGCCGAAGTCGTACACGGCAATGGTCTCGTCCTTCTTCTTGTCGAGCCCGTACGCCAGCGCCGCCGCCGTCGGCTCATTCACGATGCGCTTGACGTCCAGGCCGGCAATCTTTCCGGCGTCTTTCGTGGCCTGCCGCTGCGCGTCGTTGAAGTACGCCGGGACGGTGATGACCGCCTCGGTCACGCTCTGGCCGAGATAGTCCTCCGCAGCCTTCTTCAGCTTTTGCAGGATCATCGCCGAAATCTCCGGCGCGGTGTATTCCTTGCCCTGCGCGACCACCGCCACGTTGTCGCCCTTGGCCACAACCTTGTACGGCACCATCTTCAACTCGTCGCCAACTTCATTCAGCCGGCGTCCCATAAACCGCTTGATCGAATACACGGT
>DASRLB010000410.1:0-9080 GCA_035648695.1 Acidobacteriaceae bacterium
GGCGATTCCCCTCCTCGTCCAGCTCCGCACCGACCCCAAATTCGCCGCCGACCCCGCCCTCACGCGCCAGCTCGCCCGCCTCTACGCGCTCGACAACCAGAACGCCCAGGCCGAGGAGCTGTTCAAGGCCGCGCTCGCCGAGACTCCCGCCGATCCCTCCCTCCTCGACGACCTGGGCACCACTCTCGTCCGCCAGCAAAAATACCCCGAAGCCCAGAAAACCCTCGAAGCCGCCGTCGCCCTCCGCGACAAATTCCCCACGCCCGCAGACTTTGGAGACGCCGCCGGACATCTCGCGTTCGCCGCTTCAAAGAACGGGCAACCCCGCGAGGTATTGCAAGCTCTAAAAATCCGTGCTACAGTTTTGCCCAACTCCGCTCCCTCGCTTTTCCTCGAGGCGACGGCCCACGACACTCTCCACGAGTACAAGGAGGCGGAGCAGGCTTACCGTGCATTTCTTGTCATCGCGGCAGGTCAGTTCCCCGATCAGGAGTTCCAGGCAAAGCATCGCCTGATTGCTCTCCTACATATGAAGTAGCAACGCTCCAACAGGCACGGCGTCACTTCGAGGTGCGCTATGGGCTCTGCAATTGGTTTGGTAGCACGTCCAGTTTCCCTCCTCACAATTCTGCTGTGTGTCGCGGCCCCCTCCGCCCGCGCCGTCAGTTCATCCGACGATGCGGTTCTAGCCGACACGGCCCTCACTCAACTCGAGACCCGCGCCGAGTCGGCCCCACCCCGCGACCAGTGTTTCCTTTACACCGAGCTGGTCAACGACCTCACCGAAGTCGCCGGGAAACAGCTCGCGGCGGGCGACACCACCCAGGCCGGCATGACGATCCGCCGCATCGACACCCTCGCCCAGAAGATCCACATGTCGCTCGCCCGCGACACCAGGCGCCTCAAGAACGCCGAGTTGCTGATGCACCACACCACCCGCCGCCTCGCCGACATGCTGCACGTTGCCCCCAACGAAGACCGCCCGGTGCTTCAATCCACGCTCAACCGCCTTGACAGCGTACAGACCGAACTGCTGACGCAGGTGTTCATCCATTGACCTGGTCGCATCGAATTGCCCGCCGCATCCTTCCGCTCTGCCTCGCCGGCCTCGCCCTGTCCGCCGTCCCGCGCCTCGCGCACGCGCAGGCCGACGACAACACCATGACCGCCACCGAAGTCGAAAAGCTCCGCGACGCCGCCTACATCCCCACCGACCGCATCACGGCATACATCAATATCCTCGACACCCGCGCCAAGTCCATCGACGACCTCCTTGCCAAGCGCCGCCATGCCGGCCGCGAGCAGGACCTCCACGACCTTTTCGACCAGCTGGGCGCCATCGCCGACGAGCTCAACGACAACCTCGATGAGTACGCCCCGAAACACCGCGACCTCCGCAAAGTCCTCCCCAAACTGCTGGAAGCCACAGAGCGCTGGTCGACCTCCCTCCGCGCCGCGCCCGGCGACCCCGCCTACAACGTCGTCCGCAAGATCGCCCTCGACTCCGTTCAAGATGTCCACGACGCCGCGGCCACCATGCAAACCGACCAGATCGCCTACTTCAAGGCGCACCCCGAAGCCGCCAAGGCCGAAAAGGAACGCGACAATCCCAACGAACAGAGGCCCATCGACATCCCTCGTTAGGCGTTTCCTCCGTCCGCCGTCGAGCGCCCGATCGACGCGACCTCACACGTCAGCCGCCCCGGCGCGTCCTTGCCGCGAGCCATCGCAGCCAACATCATCCCGGCCAGCACAAATTCGACGCGACCCATTGTCAACGCCTCACGCCCTACCGCTTGTGTTTCTTCGCACCCTTCTTATCGGGTTCCGGAGCGGGGTGCGCCTCCTCCGGCGCCGCCGCACCCGGCGCAAGTATCCGCCGCGTAATATTTCCTTCCAGCCGATACTTCTTCTCGATCAGCTTCCCAGGCTTCACCAGCCCCGTAACCGGGTCGGGCACCGGCGCAGGAGCATCTGCGGACAGCACGCGATACGTAAAGCTCGGCAGCGGGGTCGACGAGTTCGCCGCATGGCCATACGGGTCCTTCGACTCGCCAATCGTTACCGGCAGATAACCCTCGATATTTCTCTCCCGCATGGCCGTCTCGTAGCGGTGCTTCTTGACGTTCCAGGTAAACACCCGCACCTGGTCGAAGTCGTACGGAAGCCCCGCCTTGTACGGACTCAACACGGTCACATAAATCGGAATGTTCGGATCGGGCTGCCCATCCTTCAACATGCCGGAGTCTGGGTCGTTTACGTGCGTCAGCACATACGCCCCGACGATCCTCTGCCCCTCCGCATACCGCACCAGCGTATCCGGCGCATCGACATCCACCATGTGCGAGTACAACCACCCCGTATGCCCATGTGAGTCCCGCGCCAGCCACCAGTCTTCCATCACGGGAGGCGGCACGACAACAGCATCACCCTCCGTCTTCTCTTCAGCCGCAATGGGAACTTTCGCAGCCCCACCCCTCGCGGCCGTCACCTTCGGCAGGGTCGCCCGGGCCAGCAGTTGCAGCTTATCGCCCTCGGCCAGCAGCACAAAATGTTCCGTCTCGCGCCCCGGGGCAACGTGCATGTACACCTCGTCGCGGACCGTCGCGTTCCCCACCGTCGGGTCCTTCGCATGTTCTTTGGCGAGGGCCGCAAACGCATCGGCAGTCTGTTCCGTCGCCACTGCTTTCTCGCGGATCCACCCCACCACGCCTTCCGGCGTCTTCACCTTCACATAGTTCCGCCCGTGGTCGAGCACGGTCAGCTTCTCGCCGTTGGTCACTGTTCCGGTGCGGTTCGAAACCGCCGCCACGCGGTCGATCAGGTACGTCTCCTTCACGGTGACATAGACATACTTATCCGGCGGCTTGCTGTGGAAGCGCGAACACCCACCTAACAGGACACAGCAGCCCAACACCGCCGCCGGCAAAAATCGCAACAAACGCATATATCCCGTTGGAGTCCCTCCCCCGCCCGCAGGTTGGCTCATCGTCCTCAATGCGACAACGCCAGCGACGTCGGCACCAAGGTCGACGTTCCCGTTGCCGCGGTATCCAGCGAAGTCAGCACGCCCGTCCCCGACGTGATGCTGTACATCTTCAACCCCGCACTGGCGTCATAACCCGCCGCCAGCAGGTAAACGCCCGTGCTGTCGACCGCCAGCTTGGTCGTCGACGCAGGCGCCGAAATCGTCGCCGTCGATAGCGGCGTCAACGCGCCGTTCTTGATCGAAAATGCGTAAATCAGGTTGGTTGGTGAAGAAGCGCCATCCGACGCGCCGGCGTAAAGATAGCTCGTGCCGTCCACCGCGATAGAGAAGGGCCCACCCGCCTCAGTGGCCGTGCCCGTCGCCGTCACCGGGGTCAAGGTCAGCGACCCTCCCGCCGACGATACCGCGTACGCAAGGATTTCCCCTGTCGCCGCCATATACAGGTAGTTATTGCTGTCGATCGCCACGTCATACACTCCGACCGAGCTGAAGGTGGTCGGCGCCGGCGTGCCGATCAGCCCCGTTGAAGTAGTGAACGGAAACGTATACACGCCACCGGTCCCCAGCGCCACCGGAATAAACTGCCCCGACGGCGCCACCTTCAACGCCGACACAATCGACCCCGTCGGAGGCCCATAGGGCAGCGGCGTCCCCGATGTAATCAGTCCGCTCGTCGCATTGAGCCCGTAAGCCGTAATCGTTACCGGACTCGCGGCAGTAGTATCGTTGGCCGTCGCGACGACCAGCCAGTTGGCATCCGGAGAAACGTCCATCGCCGCCACCGAACTCAGCGACACCATCGCGAAGCCACCGTTCAGCACCGACAGCGCGCCACCGCTGCCCACAGTAAAGCCATAAACGCCCGCCACGGGGGCTGCGGTCGTCAGCGCGGAAGCCACATACAGGAACCCGTTGTTGCGCGAAACCGCCATGGCCGCCGGCGTGACGCCAATTGCATACGGAGAATTGGTCGCCGCCGTCAAGGTCGGCTTCGCCAGCGTGTACCCATTGATGCTCGTGATGGCCGACACATTGTTCCCAACATAGGCCACATTGCCCGCCGGTCCAGTCGACCCGCCGCCACCGGTCGTGCAACTGGCCTTCTGGCAGACGAAGAAGTTCCCGCAGCCGGCCAGCGCCGTAGCCAGCACCAATCCCGCCACCACCGCCGTGCCGCGGACTGCTCTCCGTTGAACCTGTGTCATGCTCTCCTCCGTACCTGTCCGGTCCGCTCTTACGATTGTCGCAGCAATTCAAATTGTAGTGAGTGGAGACTGCTTCGGCTTGCTCATCGTAGGACGAACCTCGCCGGCAATCGTCTACATCTTTCCTCACGCCCGCCACAATTTGTGACAGCCGCGGACGAGGCCGTATCATCTAAGTCGTATGCCCAGTTTGCAAGACAGTGCCATCATCTTTGTCCTCGCCTTGCTGCTCTTCGGCCCGAAGAAGCTGCCGGTGCTGGCGCGCGAGCTAGGCAAATGGATCGGCGAGTTCCGCCGCGCCTCCAACGAGTTCAAAATGCAGATGGAAGAGGAACTCCGCATCTCCGAGCAGGCCGAGCGCCAGCAGAAAATCGCCGCCATGGAAGCCGCCGCGCCCGTGGCGCCCGTCCTCGAAGGCATCCCCACAACCGAACCCGAGCATCCGCACCAACAAACCGACACCGACTCCGAAGCCCCCTACGCCGACCCCGAAACCTCGTACGTAGAGCCTGGAACGCACTACACCGCGCCCCTGCCCATCGCCACTTCCGGCGAGTTGAGCATCATGCCCCCGGCAACCGGCCTTCCCACCCCTCAAACATCCTCCGGAGACGACATCGGCCCTCTCATCGAATCCATTCCCGTTGTGGAAACCGCGCCCCCGCAAGCTCCGCACCTAGACGATCCAGCGGAGCGTGCAACGCATGTCAACTGACCTCATCGACCGCGCCCGCAACGCCGTCCAGGACCGCGCCGAGCTCCCCGGCATGAGCCTCATGGAGCACCTCGAAGAGCTGCGCCGCCGGCTCCTCTGGTCCTTCAGCTACCTCGCCATCGGCTTCATCATTTCCTACATTTACCGCGCCCGCTTGCTCACCATCATCCAGAAGCCGCTGCTCGACATCGGCCTCAAGATGACGATGACCCACCCCACCGACGCCATCAACTTCGTCATTAAAAGTTCGATGTACTGCGGCGCGATCATCGCCAGCCCATTCATCCTTTACCAGGTCTGGCTCTTCATCTCTCCCGGCATGTACGCCAACGAGAAGAAGTACGTCTTTCCCTTCATGGCCTCCACGGTCACCCTTTTCCTGTCCGGCGTATGGTTCGGCTATCGTTACGTCCTGCCCGACGCCATGGTCGTGCTCATCGACGGCTTCGGCAAGAACTTCACCCACATGATTACCATCGAGGACTACACCGGCTTCTTCCTCGCCGTCATTCTCGGCCTCGGCATCACCTTCGAGCTGCCCGTCCTCATCTTTTTCCTCGCCCTCTTCGGCATCGTGGACGCGCGCTTCCTACTCAAGCACTTTCGTTACGCCATCCTCGCCATCTTCCTCGTGGCCGCCGTTATCTGCCCCACACCCGACCCCATCGGCATGACCCTCTTCGCCTCTCCGATGCTGGTCCTGTATTTCATCGGCGTCCTGGTCGCCTTCCTCGTCCATCCCAAGCGTCGAAAGAAGAAGGAGAAGCCCGCATGACCTTCCCTCACCTCATCCCGCTGCTCTCGCTCGCGCTGCTTTCCTTCGCGCCCCGGCCTGCCACGGCCCAGTCCCACACCGGCGCGATCAGCGGCGAGCACGTCTACATGCTCACAAAGGAGTACCTCGCCGCCGCTCCCAAGCGTTACGTCGGCTCCCCCGGCCACCTCGCCGCCGAAAAGTTCATCAAGGCCCACTTCGCTCCCGAGATCGCCCACGGCCAGTTCGAAACCGACTCCTTTACTCCCAACACCCCCATCGGCGTGGTCCCGATGCGCAACTACATCGTGCGCTACCCCGGCAAGAAAGACGGCGTCATCGTCATAGCCTCTCACTACGAGACCAATTACCCGCTCAAGGACATCGCCTTCGTCGGCGCCAACGACGGCGCCTGCACCACTGCCCTGCTCATCGCGCTGGGCGAGTATTTCCGCGCCCATCCGCCCCAGGGCTACTCCATCTGGCTGGTCTTCGACGACGGCGAAGAGGCCATCAAGCAGTGGGGCCCATCCGATTCCCTCTACGGCACCCGCCACCTCGCCGCCAAGTGGAGCGGCGACGGCACCCTCAAGAAAATCAAAGCCTTCCTCGTTGCCGACATGATCGGCGACAAGGACCTCAACATCGACCGCGAACTGAACTCCTCACCCGACCTGTCCAACATGCTCGCAGAGGCAGCGAAGAATACCGGCCACTCCGCCTACGTCTTCAAGTACACCCAGACGGTAGAGGACGACCATCTCCCCTTCAAAATGCGGGGTGTCCCGGTCCTCGACCTCATCGACATGGACTACGGCCCCCACACCAACGCCTCTCCCGACGGCTACCACCACACGGCCCAGGACACCATCGACAAAATCAGCCCCCACAGCCTCCAAATCTCCGCCGACCTCTTCCTCGAAATGGTCCGCCTCATCGACCAGCACTAGGGCTCATCGTCGCTGCCGTTCCTGCTCTCTCTACGCTCTACACTCTATCCTCTACCCACTGCCTTTATGCCCTGGCTCTACTTCCACGTCGCCATCCTCGCCCTTCTGGGACTGGAATACCTCCTGCATCTCGCAGTCCCGGACACTCACCGCAAAGCCATCTACGCCACCATCCTCTGGACCACCGCCGCCCTCGTCCTCGCGGCCATTCTGGTCCCCTTCTACCACCGCGACGGCAGCATGCAGTACCTCGCCGGCTACGCCATCGAAGAGGCGCTCTCGATCGACAACCTCTTCGTCTTCCTTCTGCTCTTCCGCATCTTCCGCATCCCCGCCGCCACCCAGCCCCGCGTGCTGTTCTGGGGAGTCCTCGGGGCCATCGTCCTCCGCGGAGCCTTCATCGCCGGCGGCCTCGGCCTGCTCGCCCGCTTCCACTGGGTCAGCTACGCCTTCGCGCTGATTCTCCTGATCGCCTCCATCCGTCTCCTCATGCCCGAAAAACATCCGGAAACCGACCAACCCCCAGCCTGGCTCGCCTGGATCACCCGCCTCCAACCGGTCAGCGAACGCCAGGACCACTTCTTCGTCATGGATAAAGGCCGCCGCATGATGACGGTCCTCTTCCTCGCGCTGCTCGCCGTCGAGCTCACCGACGTAGTCTTCGCCCTCGACTCCATCCCCGCGGTCCTCAGCATCACCCGCATTCCCTTCCTCGCCTACACCTCGAACATCATGGCGGTCATGGGCCTCCGCTCGCTCTACGTCCTGCTCGCCGCGATGCTAGCCACGCTCCGCTTCCTGCACTACGGCCTGGCCGCGGTACTCGCCTTCGCCGCCGTAAAAATGCTGGCCGCCGACTGGATCGACATCGGCCCCCTCACCTCCATCGCCGTCATCGCCGCAGTGCTCAGCGTCACCATCAGCCTCTCCCTGATCTTCCGCAAGCCCCCTCAAGACTCACAACTCACAACTCACAACTCCTGAAACCCCTCGCTCCTCAAACCTCACCCCCTCGCCCCTCAACACCAACGGTCTTTCCTCTAAGCTCTCCCGCTCTGAGCTCTACGCTCGTTCCAACCCGAACCACCACAAATTTGTCATCCTGAGCGTAGGCTCGCGCTTTCTGCGAGCCGCAGCCGAAGGACCTGCCAAGCCTTCGACATCACCACAACCGCCCAAACCGTTCAACCACGACCAAACCTCCGCGTCCCACCACTGCTATCCTTAACCTCAATGCCGACTCCGCCCCAAATCGTCACCGTAACCGCCGCTTCCGCCACCTACGACGTCCATATCGGCACCGGTGTCCTCGCCAACCTCGCGACCCACATCTCCGCCCTCAGCAACAACCCCAAGGCGCGCCTCTTCGTCGTCACCTCCCCCGAAATCTGGGCGCTCCACGGCCCCACCCTCACCGCCAGCTTCACCACCGAACCCACCATCCTCCAAATCCCCGCCGGCGAGCAGCACAAGCGCCTCGCCACCATCGAGCGCCTCGCCGAAGAAATGGCCCACGCCCGCGCCGACCGCGACAGCATCCTCATCGCCTTCGGTGGTGGCGTCATCGGCGACATGACCGGCTTCCTCGCCGCCATCTACATGCGCGGCATCCGCTACATCGGCATCCCCACCACCCTCCTCGCGCAAGTCGACAGCTCCCTCGGCGGCAAAACCGGCTGTAACCTCGCCGCCGGCAAAAACCTCATCGGCAGCTTCCACCACCCCCTGGCCGTCTTCGCCGACATCGACCTCCTCGCGACTCTTCCGCCCGCCGAACTCCGCGCCGGCCTGCAGGAATCCATCAAAGCCGGCATCATCCGCGACCGCGCCCTCTTCGACTTCCTCGACACCCACAGCGACGCCGTCCTCGCCGGAGACCCCGCCGCCCTCACCGAAGTCGTCACCGCCAGCGTCCGCATGAAGGCCAACGTCGTCGCCGCAGACGAGCGCGAAACCGGTGAGCGGATGCTCCTCAATCTGGGCCACACCCTGGGCCACGCCATCGAGTCGGCGACGAACTACACGCAGCTTCTCCACGGTGAAGCCGTCGCCTGGGGCATGATCGCCGCCATCGAAATTGCACTCACTCGCCAGACCATCAGCAGCGAGCAAGCCGACCGCATGACCCACGTCATCTGCCGCTACGGCCCCCTGCGCGGCTTCAAAGCCGACGCCGCCACCCTCGTCGCCAACACCGCCAAAGACAAAAAGTCCCGCAGCGGCACCCGCTCTTTCATCCTCCCTGTCGGCATCGGCGACGCCACCATCGTCCGCGACGTCACCGACGAAGAACTCCTCGCCGCCGCCCAGGGCATCGTCCTCACAGCCTCCGGTGCCGCCGAATGATCGCCCAACCCGCCCCCGGAGCCCGCACGGCCAACGAGCCCGACGAAGCCACCGCCGCCGCCAACGTCCAATCCCTCTTCAACACCATCGCCCCCACCTACGACCGCATCAACCACCTCCT
>DASRLB010000411.1:0-16348 GCA_035648695.1 Acidobacteriaceae bacterium
CAAGCCCGAAAAGCCATCCCAACCCGCTCCCGCTTCTTCCAGGATGCGCGCTCCATCTCCGCCTACATCGTCTTCCCCTCATGGCAAAGCCTCATGATAACCCTCAGTTCAGGCAAGCCTCCGCCCATTTAGAACTGCTGGGGGAGCAGAAAGGCACTTTGGGAGCACATTTTCAGAAAGAGTGTGCCCTTAATTGTGCCCTCGTTTGAGCGATTCGATCTACACCGCTCGTGGTGCAGACTGAGATCGCCTCAGCCGGGGCGTGGCCTCAGCGCTTTTCAACCTGCACTCGACGGGCTGGCACCCAAACGGCGCAATCGCGAGAAGTGGAATCAAGCCTGACCTTCAGGCTCATCTTGTGTTGGACAAGAGTTCCTCGGCATGACTCATCCTTCAGGCTCATCTTGTGTTGGAATCAAGCCTGACCTTCAGGCTCATCTTGTGTTGGACAAGAGTGCCCCTTGCGCTTTCTTCCGCTCCGCTGTAGGCTAACCCTCACGATGACGAGGCACCGCATCTCCGCCCGATTTAGCAGCTACTGGTATTACCCAGCGGCTCGGCGGACGTGCGTGCTTCTCTAACCACCCAGAGAAATCGAACGAATCCACCGAGCCGCAACCCATCAAGGGTTGCGGTTCTTCTTTTGCCCCAAACATTTTGCTCAACCGCACGTAGGAGAAGACAATGAACGCAACGCAGACCGCCCCGACAACCGCTCCCATGCCTCCACTCCGCCGCTCAACCCGAAGCGCCCGCGCCGCCAGCCGCATCGTGCTCACCGGGTTCATGGGCTCGGGCAAATCCACCGTCGGCCCGCTTCTCGCCGCCGAACTCGGATGGGCGTTCATCGACCTCGACGCCGAAATCGAGCGCCGCACGGGGCTTTCGGTCCCTGAAATATTCGCAAATAAAGGCGAGGCCGCGTTCCGCAAGGAGGAAACCGCCGCTCTCGCCGCCGCTCTCGGCCGCACCCGGACCGTCATCGCCCTCGGCGGAGGCGCGCCCGAAACCCTCGGCAACCGCCTGCTCCTGGAGCAGACCCCGGCCACCGCCATCGTCTATCTCGCCGCGCCGTTCACCACCCTGGCCGAGCGCTGCGGGCAGCAAGCTGTCGATCCCGCCGCGACCGTCCGCCCCAACTTCGCCGATCTCGCCGCCGCCGAAGCCCGCTTCGCCGCCCGCCACCCCATCTACCGCCGCCTTGCGCACGTCAGCATAGACACCGCCGCCCTTACCCCACAGGATTCCGCCGCGGCCGTGCTTGCCGCGGTTGCCGCAAAGGCTTCACCGGCGTAGCCTTGCGGATATTCGGACACCTCATGCCATCGGCCTGCCTCGGGCCTGCATCGAACCACCAGACCTTTTGCAGACAACGAAACGCGAAAGAGGAGCCGCTCTGTCCACTGCGAAGCCACACGAAAAATCCACGGTGACGCGGATCGCCGAAACCGCGGAGGAACGTCGCGCCATTCGCCGCCACATCCTGTTCACGGTCGCGGTCGTCTGCGCGCTCGCCCTGGCCTGGAAGCTCCTTCACGTTATCGAAATCATCTACGTCAGCGCCTTGTTCGCGGTCGTCCTGATGCCGGTCGTGCAGCGCATCTCGGCTTGCCAGATTCGCGGCTGGACCCTGCCCCGCCCAGCGGCCATCGGTCTTCTGCTCGTCACCGTCGGTTTGATCATCACCCTGTTTCTGGTTCTCGGCCTGCCGCCGGTTCTCCGCGACATGCGCCAGTTCAGCGACGACCTCCCCCAAAAAATTCCGGTCGTCGTCGCCAAAATCAAGCATCTCCCCATGGCCGACAAGTTCGGTTTGGATTCGCTGACGGAAAAACTCCAGGGCATCCTCGGATCGACAACCACCTTTCTCATCGCATCGTTCCCCAAGTGGGCGGCGCGCATCTTCGACATCCTCGCGGCCTTCTTCCTCTGCATCTACTTCATGCTCGAAGGCGAGCATGCCTACGCCTATCTGCTTGCCTTCTTCCGCCCCAAATCGCGCGACCGCCTCGCCGCAACGCTGCAAATCGCAGAGCAGCGCATGAGCAAGTGGCTGCTCGGCCAGGGCGCGCTCATGCTGATTCTGGGCATCTGCAGCACCGTCGCCTTCTACTTTCTGCACGTCCGCTACTTCTTCCTGCTGGGCGTCCTGATGGGACTCTTCAACATCATTCCCGTGGCCGGCGGCATCATCACCATCCTGCTGGCCGGCGGCGTCGCGGCGCTCGATTCGTGGCAGAAAATGGCCGGCGTCTTCATCTTCTACTTCTTCTACGTGCAGATCGAGAACGGCTACCTGACCCCACGCATTATGAGGACCAGCGTCGACCTGATGGGCCTCAGCGTCCTGATCGCGCTTCTGATCGGCTCCGCGCTGGCCGGCGTCACCGGGGCCCTGGTCGCCGTCCCCACCGCTGCCCTGGTCGCGGTGCTGATGGACGAATACATGGTGCAAAAGGACGCCGAAGCCCAGGCGCTGGCTTCCGAATACAAGGCGCCCGACCCCGAAGAGGCTCCTATTCCCTGAGCGAATAAATCGTCGTCGTGCCCTCTCAAAACCCTCGGATCAAGACTCGGTTAACGTTCTCTTCATCGTCCCACGACGAAGATTCGCCAAGACTTAGCGTCTGATGTACATTGCGTGTATGCCAAGGACCTGCCAATGCTTCATTCCTCATTTGGCCCGGATTCCCCGCCGTGGCCTTCTGCCCCGAACCGTGCTCGCCTGGATCGGCCTCTTCCCGTGGGTGTGCAACTCCTGTAGCCAGCGCTCGTACCACTTCAAACGACACTAGCCTGACCCTCGAGGCGTCCGGCAATCCGCCAGGCCGGCCAAAGCACCGCCGCGCCGAACACTCCAAAGCTGCAATCGATCAGCCGCCAGTAAAACGGAATCCCGCGCAACGGCCCAGCGATCAACGCCAGCGGAAGCACTCCCGCACAAGCGATCAACCCAAACAACAGCACCCATTTGTTGCGCACGGGATCGCGCCACGCCCCCACAAACACCACCGCCAGTACCAGGTGCGCGAACGCCAGCCAATCCGTTCCATACGCCAGGAACGGATAGCGAGCATTCTCATCCGCCAGCGCCTCATAAACCTTATGCAACCAAGCCGATAACCCCACCGGCACCCACGCACAGTGGTCGCAAACCCGCACCGCGAACCGCAACTCACTCTCCAGCGGAAACGCCGTCACCCCACTCAACACCAAACCCACAATAAACAAGCCAATCCACCACCGCGCCTGCCGCAGCAACCGTTCCCGCTCTGTCAATCGAAGCCTCAAGGCGCATTCTCTACGCTCTACACTCTACCCTCTACGCTCTGCTTTAAAGATTTCCTCGGCTCGCCTGCTCCCGCTCGATCGCCTCAAACAGTGCCTTGAAATTCCCCTTCCCAAAACTCCGGCTGCCCTTGCGCTGGATGATCTCGTAGAACAGCGTAGGCCGGTCCTCAACCGGCCGCGTAAAGATCTGCAGCATGTAGCCTTCATCATCGCGATCGACCAGAATCCCCAGCTTCTCCAACTCATCGATCGGCTCATCGATCTTCCCGATCCGCGACTGTAGCTCCGTGTAATACGTGTGCGGCACAGTCAAGAATTCAATCCCCTGCGTCTTCAACCGCGCCACGGTGTCCAGAATATCGTTCGTCGCCAGCGCAATATGCTGCACCCCCGGCCCGCCATAAAAGTCGAGATACTCCTCGATCTGCGACTTGCGTTTCCCCTCCGCCGGCTCATTGATCGGAAACTTCACATAGCCATTCCCATTGGCCATCACCTTCGACATCAACGCCGAGTACTCCGTCGAAATATCGTTGTCGTCAAAGTGCTGATACAGCCCGAACCCCATCACATCCTCATAAAACTTCACCCACTCATTCATCGCATTCCAGCCGACATTCCCCACGCAATGGTCGATATGCAGCAGCCCCACGGGCCTCGCGATCGGGTCGTCCGCGACCGCGCGATACCCCGGCAAAAACGGCCCACTATAGTTCTTGCGCTCCACAAACGCATGCAGTGTATCGCCATAAGCGGCAATCGCCGAGATCACAGCCGACCCGTGCTCATCCGAAGTCTCGGTAGGCTCAATCACGCTCCGCGCGCCGCGTTTCGTCGTCTCTTCCCAAGCCGACCGCGCATCGTCGACCCACAGCGCAATCGCGTGAACGCCGTCTCCATGCCGCGCGATATGTTGTGCAATCTCGTTGTCCGGCCGCAGCGGCGTGGTCAGCACAAACCGCACCTTGCCCTGCTGGAGCACGTACGAAACCCGGTCCCGCCGCCCCGTCTCCGGCCCCGCATACGCCACCAGCGACATGCCAAACGCCGCGCGATAAAAGTAAGCCGCCTGCCGCGCATTGCCGACGAAAAACTCAACGTGATCGGTCCCCCGCAGCGGCAGAAAATCGACGCGAGGTTCGTTCTGAGCAGGGACAGGAAGTACAGGAGCAGCAGCAGCCATGACATTTTCTCCAATATTTCAAAAGCACGCCGGGCCGAAAGCGAGCGAGCACCCAGCCCGGCGCAACTTACGAGAATATGCCATAGCGCGAACTTCTGGCTACAGAGCATCAAGTCGGGTAGTGTCCTAATTTGGCGCTCCGCCCCCCGACAAGCCGTATCCAGAAAGTTGTGGACGCCCGCCGGTGCCCGGTGGGAGCATTGAAGGCATGGATACCCTTCTACAAATACTTGAACTTCCCATCACTGCTGTTTTTCTCTGCCTCGCCTTGGGAGGTCTAGCCGTGGCCGGAAAATTCAGTCGTTTTGGGGCGAACATTCTCTTCTTTTTTGCTTGGGTCGTCGGGTCTCTTGGTATTTTGCGTTCCGATGCTCACCACTGGCAGCGCGAGACCATCGCGATCAGCAGCCTAGGGTTTGCTATTTTAGGACTCAGCTTGTGGGCAAAACCAAAGAATAAATCAACCGAAGAGACTACAACCGCGCCGATGCCAGACCTCCACGGAAGGATCATTCGAGCATTTCGAGATGAGGATCAGCAATGCTATTTCCTCGAAATTGGCTTGACTAACCAAAGTGAAGCGAGTTGCACGGTAGCGAAATACATGCTCAATGTTTTAGATGCAGAGGCCGCTATTGGGAGCATCCAGCTTCGCGGCACGATGGAGGAATTTACCCCGGTGGGGAATTATTCAATTTCCTCTCCTCCTTTTCAAGTTCAGCCACTTCACATAGATGATTTTCACCCACTTCAAAGGGGAATCGAACAAATTGGATGGGTGGAATTCTACGTTGAAAGCGCAAAGGCGCGTCCTGCCGATATGGCTTCATGGGAAGAGAATTTCACGCTCACAGTTATAGACTCTCTCGACAATAACCACCTGATAGAAGAGCCGAGCACCTCTGTCCATACCGCGCTTTTTCATCGGGGCTTAAAAGAAGACCTTAACAATCTTTCGCCCTAGAAGATGGAGAAGTTCAAATTAGGACACTACCTCAAGTCGATCCTGGAACCCCGCGAAGGCAAGGCTCAAATTTTCTCTACAGTGAAAATTCTTTCGGACTGTCTGAACTCGACGTGGTGGACTTCGCTATAAGAACACCGATCTTGCTTGCTCGGGGACTCGCACGATCAAAGGTTGCTCTTCACCCTTTGCCTGGGCTTCGCTCAAGACGGCTTGCGGATCGACACCATATGCAACAACCTTGTTTTCCCGCTCGGAAATCGCAACCCATGCGCCAGCAGGAATATCTTGAAGCAGACCCGCGAGGTCAGCAACCGCGGTAGCCATAGCGATCCCGTTTCTCCGCATTGCTGCGGGCTTGCTCTCTACTCGTTCGAGCCGAGAGAAGCGGCACAAATTCATGCCTGCAATACGAGTATGACCCAAACCAGCGCGTCTAGCTAGATCGGATATCAGGCCTATAGAAATCCCTGAATCAATTTGTTTCTTTCGGTCAACCGCCCGAGGATGCTCGCACCCCGGACGAGTCCGACTCAGCCGCCGAGATTCGTTCCAGCTCTACGGCTTCGTCGGCGTAACAGGCGGCGCCGGAGCCTTCACCTTCGGCGCCTTAGGCGCTTTCGGAGCAGCCACAACCGGAGGCACCATCGTCAGCTTCGGCACGGCCGGAGGCGTCAACGCCAGCGGTTCCACCGAACTCTTCCGCAGCGTCACATCGCCATCCGTTGTCTCGATAGTAACCGTCGGTCCACCGCGCCCCACCGTCCCCTTCAACTCCGGATAATCCTCTGACCCACTCTTCGGCAGATCGAAATCATCCTCCATCGACCCATGCCGCGTGGACGCCAGCACCGTAAACCCAGCCGTCGCGGGCACTCCCACATCCACCGACCCGCGCCGGTTCTTTACCGTGATCGTCCCCAGCGGGAACGCGCTGGTCACCACCACCGAGCCATTCGTGTTCACAACATTGACGTTGCCCTGCACCCTCTCCAGCGAAATGTTGCGGTCGTTGGTCTTCAGCACCACGGGGCCCAGCATTTGGTCGGCGCTCAGGTCGGACCCCGTGTCGAGGCTGAACTCTCCATCCAACCGCGCCATCTGGAAGTCCGTGCGATGGGTCAGGAAATGCACGCCGCCATCGACACGCTCCACATGCGTCTCTCCGGACGCGGCCGCCTGGAGCAGCACGTCGCCGTGTACATCCGACACATTGATGTCCCCGATGCGTCCGTCCAGCGTCACCGGCCCGGTCACGCTGTGCGCGGAAAAGCTCGCGTCGTCGTTGTGCATATGCGCGACCGCGGTGCCCGTCAGGCCGCTCAGGTCGACGTTGCCGTGGTTCGCATTCACGGTCACCGGCGCATGAAGGCCGCTGACTCGAACATCGCCGCGCTCCGCCGTCACCGTCACGGCGACACCATGCGGAATGTCGATGGTCAGGTCCGCATGACCGCCCTCAACCGACGGCACATTCAGGGTCAACCGCCCGCCATCGCCGCTGATCGAAGGCTGCAGCTCTCCAGCTTTGCGCTCCGCGTCGTCGTCCTTGAACGAGAACACCTGCTTGTGGATCGCGACATGCATCTGACCATCGTCGCTGGTGCCGGTCACGATGACGTCACCCTGCGGATTGTCCACTGTCAACACGCCATCCGCGGGAATCGCCTGTGCCATCGAGGCGTCGCTGTCGTGCGGATCGCCCAGCGCACGGTCCCAGTCACCCAGGCCGAATCTGAAGTGGTCGTTGTTCCAATCCCACGTCCGCGCCGCCATGCGCGAAAAACCGCCGATGATGGCCACGAAAATCAGCAGCCAGATCACGCCGCCGCCCAGAATCCGCGAGCCCACGGGAGGCAGTCCCTGCGCCGCGCGCGTCTGCTGCGTGTGTTGATCGACGGCCCACTCCGCCAGCAGCACCACGCCGGCGGCGATCAGAAGCACCGGCCACCAGTGCCCGAACCAGTCCGTCACCGACCACCAGTCCAGCCGCCCCAGTTCTACCAGCAGGAACGTCACTCCCAGCGTCACCAACAGCAGCGGGCCGACGATCGACCCACGCCGCATCGCCCGTCTTTGCATACGAATCTGGTTCCGCTGGATGCGCGCCTGCGCCTTCATCGCCTGGCGCTGCGCCTTCCAATCGGCGCCTGAATACGGTGGAGGATAGCTTGCCATCTTAGATCCCCTTCCCATCGTTCGCGACGCTCGCGGCATTTACATCGACAGGCGGCACAGCGGCAACCGGCAGCACGCGGCTCCCCACAGACCGCTCCAGCAGCAGCAGCACGCCCAGCACGATCACCAGCACCGGCCACGTCCGCCCAAACCGCCATACATCGAACTCCTGCAGCATCCACAGCACGGAAACCGTAAACAGGATCACCGGCGCCCGCAGGAAGCAGACGGCCCGTACGCCGTACGCCTCGCCTTCGTCCGCCCTCGGCGCCAGCCCGCCCGTCGCGAACATCCGTCGCACAAACAGCCAGATCGCGAACGCCATCAGCAGGAACGGAAACACCTTGTGAACGCTGAACCTCCACTCCGGCACGAAGTTGAACACCATGAAGACCACGCCCAGCCCGATCAACCAGGCCGCGGCAGCCGGGACCGTGCTTCGCCGCGTGGGCGGCACGGCATAAACGGGCGCCTGATACAAGGGCGCAGCAGGATAGCCGGGCATATTCGCCCACTCCTGCCCCGGCTGGTCCGGAGGCGGCGGTGTCCACGCCGGCGTGTCCCACGCGGGCGGCGGAGGCGCCGCATACGGCGTGCTTTGAGCATAAGGGGCCTGCGCGTAAGGAGCAGCCTGAACAGGGGTACTTCTCCACGCTGCCGGCGGCGTTCCCGGTGGAACACCTGCCTCGGGCGGCGGAGGCACATTTGTACTCCAGTTCGCGTAGGGGTTCGGCGGCACGCCAGAAGCCGTCGCGCGGAACTGTGTTCCCACCTGCACGCCAATATTGTTCAGGCCGAACGGATCGGGCAGCGGCAAACCTTCGCGCCGCGCCTTGGCCGTGTGATACGCCTCGAACGACTGATAAAACACCCACCCGATCGAGCACAGGACGAAGAACCAACCCACGCCATTCACGCTGCCCATCGCACACAGCAGCATGAAGATCACGAGATGGGCGAAACCCTTGGCGTACTGCCCGTTGTACATCGCGCCGACGCCGGGGATCAGCCCCAGCAGCCCAGCCAGCATCGGGCTGGGATCGTTCCCGCCCAGCGGCGGCAGAGGCACAGGCCCTCCCGCCGGCACAGAGCCGGCAGACCCGGCAGACCCGGCAGACCCGGCAGCCCCATAGGGCGGCGGCACAGCCGCTCCGCCCGCCAGCCGGGTTTCCAGGCAAGGCTCGCAAAATACACCGGAGCCCACAGTCCGTACATTTTCCCGCGTCAGCGGACGTCCGCAATCCTGGCAGAATCCAACCCGCTCGGTGTTCCCGGCTGGCTGGTTCCCTGCGTTATCGTTAACAGTTTCGTCACTCATCGTCTTAGGCTCCCTTCTCCATGCGCAACGCGTCTGCGTCCGCTGCGGTCTCTTCTTCGTTACGTCCGTTTGAATCCTTCTCGTCGCTTGCAACCCGCTGTAGCCGCGGCGTTCCCGGCGCCATCAGCTCGCTCGTCCCGTTCGGCGTCTGCGGTTTGGGTTGCGGCTTCTGGTGCTGCGTACCCGGAGCAACCGCCGGCGCCTGCTGCTTCGGAGCATCGCTGCCTCCGAACAGTCCACCCGGATCGCGGTCGCCGTCGCGCAGTTCATTCACCCGCGACTCCACCTGGTAGACCACCTTGATGCTCTGGAACTGCCGCGCCGCCGAGGCCCGCGCCTCCGCCACCGTCCGCTGGATCGTCCCCGGACGAAGATCGGTCAGCCGAATCCCGCTCAAGTTCAGCGTCAGCGCGATCGAGAAGAAGGCCATCGCCGCCGTCATCGCCATCCGCGGCTGAAAATGCGACTGCGACGTATCGAACGTAAACGCCGCTTCAATCCTGTCCCAAAGCTTTTCCTGGAACCCGCGCTGCGGCACAACCGCAAACCGCGGCGTAGGCACCACACCGAACCGCGGAAACACCCGCGACATCTCCGCCTCGCTGGTCTGGGCCAGGATCCTCTGCATCAGGCCGGGCGAAGGCTCCGGACGATGCTCCTTCAGCATCTCCATCCACGCCGCGCCCCGCTTGGCCTCGGAAAACTGCTCCGCGCACTCCACGCAACCGGTTACATGCCGATCGAACATTGCCTGATCGGCCGCCGTCAGCGTGCCGTCCACAGCGTCCAGGCACATCGCCTCGCACGCCTCACAGCCCATTGACCTCTCGAATTGAGTCTGGTCCGTCACCTTACATCACCTGCCCTTCTATACGTTTCAAAAGCTTTGCCAGTTCACTGCGGCCACGACTTATGCGGCTCTTCACAGTTCCCTGCGGGACACCCAGCACCTCGGCTATGTCCTTGTAATCCATGTCTTCGAGGTCGCGCAAGATGACCGCCTCGCGCAACTCCGGCGAAACCTGTTTCAGGGCTTCCTGAATCTGCGCCCGCAGCTCCATTCCCGCAAGCTGCTGCTCCTGATTGCGCCCCTTGTCGGCCAGCCGGTCGAGTTTCGACGGCCCATCTTCTTCCCCGTCCATCGTCTCGTTCAGCGAGTCGGTAACGCGGTCCATCCGCGCCCGGCGATAGTTGTCGACCAGCATGTTGCGCGTCAGAGTCGTCAGCCAGGTATTGAAGCCGCCCTTGGCCGGGTCAAAGTTCTCGATGTTCCTGAAAACTTTGATAAAAACGTCCTGCGTCAGGTCCTCAGCCTCGCTGGCCGACCCGATAAACCTGTAGCAAATCCCATAAATCCGGCGGTGCTGCGACCGCGCCAGCTCTTCCCAGGCCGCTCCATCGCCGGCCACGCAGCGCGCGGCGAGTGCCGCCATCGCCTTCTGCTCGGCCTGCACGGCAGCGCGTTCGGGAGTCGCGGCAGTACGTTCACCCGTGGGCGGCTCCAGCCCCATCGGGTGCGGAGAACCCGTCTTTCCGGTGGAAACCGGCACCGGGCCACCCGGCGCCCGCACATCACGCTCCATCACAGCCGCCTGCGCCCTGTGCTCGGAAACCCGGCCCTCGGCATTCCGTCCGGCGCGCCCGCCCCACATGGAGCCTCGACCAGTCAAGACCGCCGAAATGGAAGCCGCGCCCATACAAAGCTATACGCACCCGTAACGTTCGTGGTTCCATCCGGCCTCTCGACCGCCTTTTTGCGCCGCTTTTGCTCTTCCGGTTGCCATTCCCGCGGGGAATCTGCGTCCAGGCAGCCGCAACCGCCTATTGAATCACCCCACAGGCAATCCGGTTCCCGGAATTCCCGCTGGGATCGGTCTTCATATCGTCCGGCTTCTCATGCACCACGATCGACGTGCCGCCATTGGCAAACAGCGAGTTCGGCGCCGACTTGTCCAGCGAAATCGACGTCACCACGAAGGTCGTCTCGCCGATATGGTTCTCCTGTACGGTCACATTCTGCGGCAAATCGCCGTTGTGGTGTCCCATCGGGTTGTCGTACCCATGCTGCTTGCCATCCGGATTGAAGTGTCCCCCAGCCGACTTGAAGTCCGGCCCAACGCAGCTCGCGTTCTGGTGGATATGAACGCCATGCGGCCCGATCGGCAGGTGCTTCAGGTTGATCGTGACTTTGACGCCCTTCTTCACCGTCTTGAAGGTCGCCGTCCCCACATCCTCGCCCGCGCCATTTTTGATCACCGTCCGCACTTCACCCGGCTTCTGCGCCGGGACACTCGCCGCCGTCATCAACCCACACACCGCCACTGCCAGCCAACCTGCGCGCATCGTCGTGCCTCCTGAGCAAACAAGAAAAGAATACTCCGTCCATTCAAAAGAGGGCGTTAGGCACGAGCATTTTTCGTGGTACACCACGATCAGGGCACGACCTGCGCGTCACCGGCTCCATGCCCCGTGGCCTTCCGTCCGATCCTGAGGAACGGCCTTTCCACCACGTAGTACGAGCCCACAGCGCAGGCCAGTGCCAGCAGCAGGTTGACCGGAAATGCTGTCCACCATCGGTCCGAATGCCGGTCCAGAAAAGCCTGTTGCCACAAATAGAGTGAGTAGCTCAAGATCCCCAGAAAACTTGTTACGCGGTTGTTAAGAAACCAATCCGCGCGTTCCATGGACGAGTACAAGAACAGCGCGATAATAAATGGAATGAGCCCGCCGAATGCGATCTGTAGCCTTACCCTGGGGAGAAGATGCTGGCTAAACAGGGTCAGCAATCCCAGCACAACGAACACTTCTGGGCGACTCAGCCACCGGAACTTCTTGCGTATCGACCCCTGGTAGAAGGCCAGCAGGCAGCCCATCATCAAACTATCGGCGACAGCCGGAAAATACTCGTCGATTTCGTGCAGACCGGCGTGCCAGAACAGCAGTCGCGCCACCGGAGCCAGGAGCAGGATCGCGATTCCAACCCTCCGCCGATAGGTCCACCCCAGCACCAGCGCGGCGGGCCAGAGCAGGTAAAACTGTTCCTCCACACTCAGCGACCAAAGATGTCCCAAAAGCCACGGACGCGCCTGGGACGCGTAGCACATCGTGTAGGTATACGCGTATGCCAGATATCCCGGATGCGCGACGACAGCAATCACAGTGATATAGAAAAAGGCCGCGGGAAAGATGCGCAGCGTCCGTCGCATATAGAAGTGGCGAAAGTTGATCTTTCCCGTCCGCCCCTTCTCCTTCAGCAGCAGGGTCGTGATCAGAAATCCGGAGATAACGAAGAAAATCTGCACGCCCAGGTGGGCAAATTGCCCCACAAACCTTGTGAACTCATTTCTTGGATAGTGGGCCGTGCCATAGATATGTCCCAGCAGCACCAGACCGATCGAAAGCGTTCTCAGCCCATCGAGCGAAGGGATTCTGCGGCCGGGGGGAGCTGAAGGTGAAATGGGCATTTTCAGGATTTTAGTGCAAACGGCTTCTGCGCCTGGAGACCGCCGCCGTCATCGCCAACCCACACACCGCCACTGCCAGCCAAACTGCGCGCATCGTCGTGCCTCCTGAAGGAACAAGAGAAGGATACTCCCATCCCAACGATCATGCTGCTTCGGTCATCGTCAGCGGCTCTACTTCCCGCTCAACTTTCGCGCCTACCAGTTGCTGCGCTTTGCTCAGGTCGTGCATCGTCTGCAGATTCAACCAGAACTGCGCCGACATCCCAAAGCACCGCGCCAGCCGCATCGCCGTATCCGGCGTCACCGCCCGCTTCTCATGTAGAATCGCGTGCAGCCGTGGCGCTGCAATGTGCAGCCGCATCGCCAGCGCGTTCGCGCTCATGCCCAGGGGGACCAGAAACTCTTCGCGCAGATACTCGCCGGGATGCGTCGTTACGCCTTTGAACTTCCAACCCGTTGCGGGCCTCATGATCGCCATCCTGTTATCTCCTTAGTGATAATCGACGATTTCAACGTCGTAAGCCCCATCATCTTTCCAGGTAAAGCAAATTCGAAATTGATCGTTTACGCGAATACTATGCTGCCCCGTACGACTGCCCTTAAGCGCTTCGAGCCGGTTGCCCGGGGGTCCTTTCATTTCAGCCAATTCCACAGCCGCTTCCAGCGCGTCCAGCTTTCGCAAAATGGAAGAAAGCACATTGGCGTACTTCCGATGTTTACGATTCACGATCAGTTCGAACGCGTCAGCATCTTTGAACGACCGGATCACGCTTATCATTATGCCTCGCGTAATACGTACTTCGCAATACCATTAGCACCCTCATTTCCACCGCGCACCCTCGTACCATGAGTCAAGCTATGCCACAGACCCTCACCCCCGGCGTTCTCGAAGTCATCACCGGCCCGATGTTCTCGGGCAAGTCCGAAGAGCTGATCCGCCGCCTCAAGCGCGCCCGCATCGCCCGCCAGCGCGTCGCCTGCTACAAGCCGGACATCGATCTCCGCTACCACCGCACGGCCATCGCCTCGCACAGCTCCCAGACCCACGACGCCTCGGTCGTCGCCACCGTCGAAGAGCTCCGCGAACACCTGTTCCCGCAACTCGCCGAAGTCGACGTCGTCGGCATCGACGAAGCCCAGTTCCTCGACCCGGCCATCATCCCCCTGGCCCTCGAACTCGTCGCCCTCGGCAAGCGCGTCCTCATGGCCGGCCTCGACACCACCTTCGCCAACGAACCCTTCGGCCCCGTCCCCGCCCTCATGGCCCTCGCCGACAAGGTGACGAAGCTCTCGGCAGTCTGCATGGTCTGCGGCCAGGCGGCGATCCACACCCAGCGCCTCGGCCAATCGCAGGAGCTGGTCGTCGTAGGCGCCGCCGGCATGTACGAAGCCCGCTGCCGCACCCACTTTTCGCCTTTCACAGACGAACACGGAAGCGAGCAGTTAGAGTTGCCGGCAAATTTCGCGGGAAAGCCATGACGCTCCGTCGCGCCGGGGCTACCGATCACACAGCCAATTGAAGCTGTCGATTCTCGCGTGTGTTAGGCAATTGGACGTCTTTCACACTGACAACTGCACCTAAATATTGGAAATGGCTTGAAAAATCGGCGAACCGATCGCCCCAGTAGATTAGACAACAAGACATAGGAGCGCCTTTTCCTCCTTCTTGTCCGTTTTCCAGGAATTTGACTCTAGTGTCGTGAAGAAAGCAAACAGCGTTAGCTTTGCCGTACACCGAGTTTTTCCAGTGCCCTGTATTTGTTGCAACGGGTACTAAAGCAATCACCTCGGATGAATAGAGACGATAAGCTTCTTCGCACCGCCTTAGCCATTGTCTTATTGAAGTGCCGGATTCCTGATCTATCCCGTAAGGCGGATTGACATAGATGGTCCTGAAGTTCCACGGTTCTCGTAAGCCATTATGTTTAGGAAGAGTGTATTCCGTCTTAGCATGCACAATCGAAAAATTGTTCGAACATGGATCGAGATCAATTTCTCCACCAAAGAAAGTCGTTATCGCGTCGACATACTTCTTAGGCGTCCCCCACTCTTGACTCTGGCCAATAACGTGACGACCTGCCGTCATAGCGCGCACACCCCCTTCCAATCCTTTGCCCGGAGCGTGCTGAGTTGAGCTTGAAGTGTAGTGACCGTCGTATCCCGCGGGCTAATGATCTCAAACCAATCCTTTATGTGCTCGCTGTTTGCCGCAAAATAATTCTCGAGGACACGATCTGCTTTGTAGTCGGTCCTTGTCTTAGTGAACGAATTTCTACCTTTTTGGCCTGTATAGCTTGCTAGAAAGGCGTCTCGGGCAGCGCCCAACCCGTCCAAAGGCTCGAGCAAAAGGTCGCATATGAATTGGGAGAGGCCCGCGTCGGTTAAGAAAAGGAGCCAATCATAGGATTGAGCGAGAACCTTGAGTTCCTTATTGTGGTTCTCAGAAGTGAACCAATTGCCGTGATTGCTGACTACTCCGATGCTAAGAACAAAATGTTGGAGCAATTCTGGATCAGAAGATTCGATGAGAAAGTTCAACATCTCCATATAGGGCAACGACAGTACCGTACCGTCTGACCGATGCACCAATCCGCGCAGTTCCCCATGGTGCGTCCGTACCTTATGCAAAGAGGAAATGGCTCTCGCAACGTAGGCTCCCTGCTTGGCCTTTTCAATCGTTTGCGGTCCTTTCTTCATGCCCTCCTCGATGCCTACGCGTTTGCATTCGACAACTGCATAGGGTTTTTTAGACTGCTCGACGATTGCAATTATAGGAGGACGCTGACCGAGATAATCCTGTGCTTTCAATGTGCCCATCAGTTGAGTATGCGTACTGTTGGCGATGCAGCAAGAATTTCTCAGCAACTCTTTTGAGGACAGCAGTTCATTATTTGTCACCGTAAATCTGGACAGGTCGATCTGGCTCGCTGCGATTTCTCGAACGAGATGTTTGCTATTGATGGGAAGCGACTCGCGAACGAGCGGCAAGTCGAATTCAGCCAGGATCGGGTGAAGAGAATACTCGACATTATGAGTGATTTCGGGATTGCCATACTCTGGCAGCGATTTTTCAATGGCCAAAGACTGCTCAAAACCCCATGACTTCAACAGGTAAAAGGCCACAATCTCGACGAGTGTTCCCAGAGCTCTTCCAGACGCCTTCTTCCTATCCTTTGCGTAGTGGAAAACGGTCTCGGAAAGAACATTCTGTAGCTTGTCGATCGATTCGTATGCCATCAAAACGATTATAGTTCCGTCCAGCACTCGCTCTACCGGCTCATCCCCCCAGGCATGACGCTCCCCATTCCCAGTAGCGGTCTCGCCAACCGTCGCCATCGAAATCTTCAGCCCCACCGCCGCCAGCACAGCTAACAGCTTATCCAGCGTCGGGTTCCCATCGTCCGAAAGCGCCCGGCACAAACTCTCCCGCTGAATCCTCGAATCCTGCGCAGAGCTTCCCTCGGGAATTCCAGCTTAGTAAAACAGGCGAACTACCGTCACCCCATTCCCTCTTTCCAATCCGGACAATCGCTTGACACCCCAAGTACAATAAAGGCAGAGAACCGCCGCAGCCCGGCCATCCGCCGGGCTTCGTTGTCTCCGCCACTGGCTTCGTTGTCTCCGCCACTGAAGGTGCCGCGGACAAAACAGAGGTACGAAGCTAACTCGTTTCGTTAAGGCACTTTGCCCCAAATAAGGGGGAGGGATGCCGTGGGCGGATGCCTCGAAAATTACTCCGCCAGCAACCCCCGCAAATCCAGCGCCCGCGTGTCCGCCGCGTCCGAACGAAGCACCGCCGCTTGACACCCCATCTACAATAGAGACAGCGAACCACTGCAAGGCCGCGGTCCCCCGCCGGGCTTCGTAGCTTCCATCGGGCGGGATCCTGCGGACAAAACAGAGGTCCGGAGTTAAATCCTTTCGATAAGGGACTTTGCGGTAAATAGGGG
>DASRLB010000412.1:0-17643 GCA_035648695.1 Acidobacteriaceae bacterium
GCCAAAGTACAGTCGATACTTCAATCCATGGTGGCGGTCCGGTGTCGCCCGCGGCAATCGCCAGATGATCAACTCCACGATCGCCCCATCGGCCAAGACGACCTTCTCATGGAAGAGCAAGATTGCTCTTGTGGTGTTGTAGACCATATGGTCTACTGTACCATATATTTGGATGTCAGCACATTGATGCCCAAGCGCAAACCAGCGGACCGCCTGTCTCATCGCTCGGCGGGATGACCCCGGACACGGCATACTTAACAAGGCCGAAGACCAAAAGCGCGGCATGATGTTGAATCACGTTACCCGGTACGCAGCATCGCGGACAATCGACAACCGCAGGAACTTCACTTAAGAAACCCGAAAACCTGTGCTAACGAATCGGGCCACCTCTGGCCGCCCAGGCGCCGCCGACTGAAGCAAATCCGTGGAAACGATCGGGTAGTTCATGCGCAGGTTACGACCAGTCCCGGTAACGGTGACTACTGTTTTGATCGGCTTGTTCCTGGTGCTCTTCGCCTATGCGTGGCGAGTTCCGACCCCATCCAGTGCGCCGCGTCCGATCGACAACGCGCGTGCAATCGCTGCCGGCGAGGCCGTAGCGCGCGCGAGCGTCAGCGACCCTGAAAGCGCGAGATTCCGCTTTAGTTTCGTCAGCAAGACACGGAAAGTCCCGACGACCTGCGGAGAAATCAATTACAAGCGTGCAACGGGTGGCTATGGTGGCTTTCAACGCTTCGTCGCAGCCGGGCCCGTTGCGCAGCTGGAGGAAGAAATGAGCGCGGAGCAATTCCGTGGACTATGGTCGATCATGTGCGATCGCGACGAATGAACTGCGCATGATCGATACAACGATGCAGGATGCGCCGCTCGAACGCGCGCCATCTACACTGCAAACGCCATTCTCGTTGTTCGAAGGCGATTGGCTCCAGCGCGCTTGGGCGAGCGTGGGCTTGGGCACTCACACGTCTTTCCCCATTGCCAGGCGATGCCTGCTGGCCATTCTGGCTACCTACGTCCCGATGGCGGTACTGGCTTGGCGGCAAGGACTGATCGACAGCCAGATGACGCCGACCAATTTCTTCGCGGACTTTGCCGCCTACGCGCAGTTCCTGGTCGGCCTTCCCCTCTTCCTCGTCGCAGAAGTGATCATCGACGGCAGCACGCGCGAAGCGGCGGAGCAGTTCACGCGTTGCGGCATCATCAGATTCGAAGACGCGCCGCGGATCAATCAAGTCAATGAGACGCTCAAGCGATTGCGCCAGTCGTTCTGGCCGGACGTAGCCTGCATTGTGCTGGCGTACGTCTTCTCGCTGGTAATCCTTGTTCCGCAGTTCGGTTCGCACCCGTTACCCACCTGGCACGTTCATGGCGAGGGCCATTCGCGCAACCTCACAGCGGCCGGCTATTGGACATTTTTCATCGCGATACCGTTCAGCAACTACATCTGGATGCGCCTGATTTGGAAAATCGCCCTGTGGATTTTCTATCTGTATCGCGTGTCGCGCATGCGGCTGGAACTGCACGCCACCCACCCCGATCTCACCGGCGGGATCGGTTTTATCAGCGAGACGCAGGGCCGGTTCGCACTGTTCATCCTCGCCTACGGCATCAGCAATGTCGCAGCGCCGGTTGGATATCAGGTCGCCGTGTTGAACTACGACCTGTCGACCTTGCCCGTATGGGGTCCGCTCGTGTTGTTCACGATTGGCGCGCCGCTGCTCTTCACCATGCCGCTGTTCATGTTTACCAAACAACTCTTCCGCACCAGGAAACGTGCGCTCTTGGCCTATCTCGAGCGCGTCACCGAACACAGTCGAGTGGTCGAGAACCACTGGTTGTTTGGAAACAGGCCCGAGTCTCCGCAGGAAGAACTTCGCGACCTTGCGGAGCAGTCGACGCTGGGGACCCTGTTCGCGCGGATAGATGGAATGCGCGTTGTTCCGTTCGACCTGCGGTCGTTCATGCAATTGCTGGGATCCACGCTGGGCGCGATGGCCACGCTGTTGCCGCTTCTGCATGCCAAGGATGAGATGGCCGGCATGGTCGAGGCGATCAGCAAGCTGCTGGGACAGCTTGGCGCCCACTAGGAAGGGACTAAGAATCCCGGCGTGCTTCAGTCACCATCTCGCTCCTTTTCATATGCAACGTAGTTGCGCTGAATAGTGATGTGGTCAGCGATGTACCTGGCGTCGTGCCAGCAACCGTAGATGAACGACGAGGCGCGGTTCGTCAACTCCGGGAGCCCCAGGAAGTAAATGCCGTGCTCGCCGGAAATGCCTCGCTTGTGGAGGGGCATGCCCTGCTCGTCGAAGGCCTCCGCGACGTCTAGCCAGCTGAAGTCGAACTTGAAGCCGGTAGCCCAAATAACAGTCTTGATCCCCGCCTTCGCCAAATCCAGCTCGAGGATGGGCATTTTGATGCATTCGGGGTCCTCGAGCAGCTTCCACGCTTCGGGCTCGAGCGGCAGGCTAAGGCCGTTGCGCTCGACATAGGCATCGGCCTCGCGAAGGACATCGAGGTAGTCTTCGTCGCCTTGGACAATATTGCGTGTTAGATCGTCCTCGAAGCGTAGTACACCATTTTCATAGGTCTTCGTCATGCCAAGCACCGTGATTCCATCATACGTCAGGCGCCGGAAGTCGACCGTCTTGCCGCCATCGTAGCCGCTGACCGCGAAGGCTACATGCTTGCCACGCTGCTTCTTCTTCTTGATCTCGTCCCACTTGCCGAGTACGCCCAGCCACCACACGTAGTCGCGTTGGCGGTAGGAGCGCGGCGGCCTATAGTGCTCACCAATCGACAAATAGACCTTTCTGCCTGCTTGGCACAACTCTTCGGCAATCTGCGAGCCCGAGGCACCCCCGCCCACGACCAAGACAGCTCCATCGACCAATTGCGCCGGATTCTTGTAGGTCGAGGAATGCAGTTGGTCGATGTCCACGGAGGTGGGAATGATGTCCGGATAGCTGGGAATCTGGAATGGGCCGGTCGCCACGACCACGCGCAAGGCTTCAATCACTCCGTCCGATGTCGTCACCGTAAAGCCTGATCGGCCGTCGGTGCGCTTGACGTGCTTGACGTCGACGCCGGTGCGAATCGGCGCCTTGATCATCGTGGCATAGTCTTCAAAATATCGAGCCACACGCTCCTTGGGAGGAAAGACTTCGGGCAGAACGCCGTCGAACTCGAGATTCGGGAAGCGATCGTGCCAGGCCGGACCATTGGCGACGAGGGAGTCCCACCGTTCGGAGCGCCACCGTTCTGCAATCCGCTTGCGTTCCAGCACAATGTGGGGAATCCCCATTTCTCCGAGGTGTTCACTCATTGCAATGCCGGACTGACCAGCACCGACGACCAGCGTATCGATTTTTTCCACTGACATTTCGATTCCCAAAATGGAGCCGAAACCATTCGGCCTCGAACCCGACACGCGCAGGTGTCGGCGGCAAACTTCAACATCGCATGAATGCTGTGAGCACAAGATTCATGTAAGCGGCGAAGAAGTTTGCTCAAAGTTGCTTCGGTTGAGAATGATGATTTTTGGACTCGGGGCTTCGGAAAAAACAAACGGATATTCTGTTTTTCCGACGCTGGGCCTCAAGATTCGCAAAGACAGGTAGTCCCCCTTTGCCATATTCTCCAATATGGCGGGTTACAGCTTGCAACGCCGTGTTAACCGCAAACACGGTGCCGCATCCCTTCAGTCACACCGACGAGGCTTTGCAACGGACGTCATGAATTCAGTTGATCCATCAGCCTCTCGCCACGCCGGACCCTCACCCGCACAGTCTCAACCCGCTGTCAGCGTGGAGGGTGCCATCGTAAAGTACCGCGATCACACCGTCCTGCATGACCTGTCGCTGCAAATCCAACAAGGCGAATTGCTCACCTTGTTAGGTCCCTCGGGCTGCGGGAAGACGACATTGCTCAACCTCATTGCCGGATTCGTGGAGGCGAATTCGGGTGAAATATTCATAGACCAGCAAAAAGTCACCAGTCTTCCACCCCACAAACGCCAAATCGGCATCGTGTTTCAGAACTACGCGCTCTTTCCCCACATGGATGTCGAACGCAACATCGGCTATGGCCTGCGCATGCGAGGCGTTCCGGCTTCCGAGATCGCCGAGCGCGTAAAGGCGGCGATGGCGCTGGTCGAACTGGATGGCCTGGAACACCGCAGGTCGCGCGAACTTTCCGGCGGCCAGCAACAGCGTGTGGCGCTGGCGCGCGCGCTGGTCATTGAACCCAAGGTCTTGCTGCTCGACGAACCTTTCTCGGCGCTGGACAAGAACCTGCGTGGCGCCATGCAGTTCGAGGTGCGAGAAATTCAGCGCAAGCTCGGCGTCACCACGATTTTCGTGACGCACGACCAAGGAGAAGCGCTCAGCATGTCGGACCGCATCGCGGTCATTTCACAGGGCCGCATCTGCCAAGTCTCGACGCCTAACGAGATTTATCGCCATCCCGCGGATCGTTTCGTGGCCTCGTTCCTCGGCGACGTAAACATCCTGCCGGCATATTTCGACGGCGAGGATGGCGCCAATCTGCGCCTGCGCCTGGGGCCCCACCACATCACCATCCATCGGGAACACCTGGTCGGCGATCGGCACGGCGGCGGACGGCTGGACATCTACGTGCGTCCGGAACACGTCCACCTGGAACCCTTGAATGCCGACTCGATTCTGACGGGTACCGTCGTACACCACGTATTCCAGGGGGATCACTGCGACACCTACGTGAACGTCGATCTTTCCGTCAGCGGCTCCCAGCGCGTGATGGTGCGTTCGCCGGGACTGGAAGTCATGGCGCGCTGGCCGGTCGGCACGGTGGCCGCACTGGCGCTTGCGCCGCACGACATGAGCGTTTTCCCAGCGGCGGCGGCCTAACCGCCGCAGCCCCGCCGCCTTCGACGACTACCGAGAAACGATGAACATTCCCTCTACCATGCAAGCCATCGTGGCCAGCCTGCCTGGCGGTCCTGAAGTCCTGACGCTGGCCGAGCGCCCCGTCCTTGCGCCGGTTGCCGGCCAGGTGCTCTTGCGCATACTCGCGGCTGGCGTCAATCGGCCAGACATCATGCAGCGCCAAGGTATCGCGAAACCCGCCCCTGGCGCGACCGACGTTCTCGGTCTCGAGGCGTGCGGGGAAATCGTCGCTCGCGGTCCCGGCGTGCAGCGCTGGGCTCCCGGCATGCGCGTCATGGCATTGCTTCCTGGCGGCGGTTATGGCCCGTGGTGCATCACGTCCGCCGACCACTGTCTGCCTGTGCCGGAAGCGCTCAGCGACGACGAAGCCGGCGCCCTGCCGGAAGGGCTGTTCGCCATCTGGCACAACCTCTTCGAACTGTGCGCCCTGAAGATGGGGGAAACCGTGCTGATCCATGGCGCAGCCGGCGGAATCGGCACACTGGCCGTCCAGATGGCCTATGCGGCGGGCGCCCGCGTCATCGTCACCGACGGCCCCAAAGACAGGCTCGCCGTGTTGAAAGAACTCGGCGCGGTCGAAGCGATCTGCTATCACGACACCGATTTCGTGCAAGCCTGCCGCGCAGCCACCGGCGGGCGAGGCGTGGACGTTGTGCTGGATATCATCGGCGGCGACTATGTGCGGCGCAATCTCGACGCGCTGGCGTTCGGGGGCCGCCATCTGAGCCTGTCCTTCATGCAAGGCTCCCAGGTCAACATCGAACTGCTCACGCTCATGCAAAAGCAGCTCAGTCTGCATTCCTCCACTTTGCGTCCCCAGACCGACGAAGAAAAAACGCGCATGACCCGGCTCATCGGGAAGCATGTGCTGCCGCTGATAGCCGATGGCCGGATCCGCCCGCGCATGCACGGCAGTCTGCCGCTGGCCCAAGCGGCCGAAGCCCACCGCATGATGGAGCGCGGCGAAATATTCGGGAAACTGGTACTGAAGCCCTGATCCCAGCCCATTCTTCGCGGGCCCAATCATGATGCAATTACTCTACGCTCCCACTTCCCCCTACGTGCGCAAGGTCATGGCCAGCGCCCATCTGCTGAGCTTGACCGACCGCATCGAGCTGCTTGACAGCGCCGCTCATCCCGTTGATCGCGACGCCCGTATCGCGGCCCATAATCCCGTAGCCAAGGTACCCACCCTGATCCTGGCCGACGGCCGGGCCCTGTACGACAGCCGGGTGATTTGCGAATATCTCGACAGTCTCGCGCCCGGGTATGGCCTGTTTCCCAAGATCGCGCCGATGAACTGGCAGGCGCTTACGCGCCAAGCGCTGGGCGACGCCCTGCTCGACGCGGCATTGCTGGCGCGCTACGAGCTCACCGCGCGGCCGCCGGAAAAGCAATGGGACGCATGGCGCTCGGCGCAATTGGTCAAAGTCAAGGCTTGCCTCGCTGAAATCGAGCAGCAGGCCGAAACGCTGGCAACGCGCAGCCTGACCATAGGCGAAGTCACGTTGGCATGCGGACTCGGCTACCTGGACTTCCGTTTTGTCGAACTCGATTGGCGCGCCACGCATTCCAGGACCGCACATTGGAATTCCCAAGTGCAGGCGCTGGCTGCCATGCAGTCCACCACTCCCCATGTTTGACCACATGCCATGACCAATCCTTTCACGCCCGCCCACGCCACCGCAGACATATGGTTTCTCAATGGCCCGAACGCCAACCTCTATGGACTCGAAGCCAACCAGATATACGGACAGGACAGTTTCCCGACACTGAAGGCGCGCTGCGAAGCCAAGGCGGCCTCGCTGGACCTCACGCTGAATTTCGCGCAATCGAACTGGGAAGGTCAGCTCGTGGACTGGATCCAGGAAGCTCGAAGCTCGGCAAAAGGAGTCATCATCAATGCCGCCGGCCTCAGCTATAGCTCGGTCCCCATCCTCGATGCCTTGTTATCCTTCCCGGGCAAAATCATCGAGGTACACATGAGCAATATCTGGCGCAGGGAAAGCTTTCGCCACCACTCCTACATCTCCAAGGCCGCCGATGGCGTTGTCGCGGGCTTGGGCGGGGATGGCTATGAGCTGGCCATCGACGCCATGTCGCGATTGATCAAAGCCTGAGCCTCCGTCCATGACCATCTCCGGTTCGTCCAGCTTCGTGGGGACGCTGGTCTTCTACAGCGAATTCGACGATTTCGAAACGTGGAAACAAGCCCTGCAGGCACAGCTTCCCACATTGCGGGTTCTGCATAGCAATGAGGTGAATGATCCCAAGGTCATCGACTTCGCGCTGGTTTGGAAACCGCCCGAAGGATTCTTCCGCGAGATGCCGCAGCTCAAGCTGATCGTCAACCTCGGCGCCGGCGTGGACTCGCTGGTTTCGCGCGCGGACCTGCCTCCCAACGTGCCCATCACGCGCATCAGTGATCCGCAAATGGCCCGCATGATGGCAGGCTATGTGCTCTTTGCCACGCTTCGCCACGCCCGTGACATCCCCTTCTTCGAACAGGCGCAACGACGTGGACAATGGGTCTACCGACACCCGCGAAATCCCGAGGACGTCCGCGTAGCCGTGCTCGGTTTGGGTCAACTTGGCGCCTGCGCCGCCACCGAATTGCAGCGCCAGGGTCTGACGGTTTTGGGCTGGTCGCGCAGGCCGCGGCAGATCGATGGAGTGCAGTGCCACGCCGGACTGGAAACCCTCGATCTCGTGCTGAGCCACGCCGACATTCTGGTGATAATGCTGGCGCTCACGCCCCAGACACGCGGTCTACTGGACCGTAATCGGCTGGCGCGGCTGCCGCGCGGCGCCGCAGTCATCAATGTGGCTCGTGGATCGTTGATCGACCAGACGGCCTTGGCCGAACTCCTGCAAAGCGGCCATATCGGGTCGGCCACGCTCGATGTGTTCGAGAAAGAACCCCTCCCGGAGGATGATCCGCTCTGGCAACTTCCGAACGTGCTGATCACCCCTCACCTCGCGTCCGTGGCCATCCCTGCTTCGGCAGCGATGCAGATCGCCGGCAACCTTGTCTGCGTGGCAAACGGCGAACCCCTCGCCAATCAAATCGATATTGGTCTGGGCTACTGAGTCAATTGCGTGGCCGTGCTTCACGAAAGCCATGTCAGTATCGACAAGGCTTTCGTCTATCACGTCTTTAGCGACTGCTCTCTTCAATGTTGAGAATCTTGCCCAAGCCCAGAAAGTAATTGGCGATGATCAGCAACCCGGCCGTGACCACGATGTACACCACTGAAAGCGCCGCCAATGTCGGATCGGCGAACTCACGCACATAGTTGTACATCGCCACTGGCAGGGTCTGCGTTTCTTGCGTGGTAATGAAAAGCGAAGCGGTGAATTCGTTGAACGACATGATGGCCGCGAACAGCCAGCCGCCGAACAAGCCTGGGGCGAGCAGAGGGATCATCACGGTAAACAGCACTTTCAATGGCGACGCGCCCAAGCTTGCCGCAGCATGTTCCAGGTGCGCATCCAGATTCTCCATCGATACATAGACGCTGCGCAGCACGAACGGCAAAACCAGTATCACGTGGCACAGGATGACTATCCAATAGCCCCGATCGAGCCTGAGCTGGGCAGCCAGCATCAAAAGGCCCAGTCCTATCGTGAAGTGCGGCACAACCAGCGGCGAGAGGAGAATCGCCTGCAGGGTCTGTTTGCCCGGGAAGTCCGTCCGTTTGGCAATGATCACCAGGCCAGTGCCTATGATCGAGGCGATTGTCGACGCCAAGACCGTGATGATGACGCTGGCTTTGAATCCATGCTGGAAGTCGGGATAGGTAAACACGCGGCCAAACCACCGCCAAGACCAGGTCTCCGGAGGAAACGAAAGTATCGGCTTGGCGTTAAAGGCGGCTATGGCAACCACAACGACTGGCAACAGTACGTATGCGAGGATGAGGCATATCAACGCAGTGCCGGCCATGCGCAATGGCCATGGCAAGGAATGTTCGATCTTCACCTCAATGCCCTCCGATGCGTTTGAATCGGAAGGTCACTTTGCCGAACACCCACAGCGACACAATGGTCAGCGTCAGGCCCACGACGCTCAGGCTCGCCGCCAGAGGGAAATTCATCGATGAAAAACCAAGCTGATAGATCAGTGTCGAGATGGTCGGCACTCGCCCGCCACCTATCATCTGCGGCGTGGCGAAGGCACTGAACGTCCACGCGAAGGCGGTGGTCGAACTGGCAAGAATGCCGGGCATGGAAAGCGGCAGCGTCACCGTCACGAAGATGCGGATCGGCCCGGCCCCCAAGCTTTGGGCCGCTTTCTCGTAGTCGCGATCGATGTGGGCAATAGCGGCGGATAGCATCAGCACCACCACCGGAATGGTCACGTGCACCAGTGCAACGAGCACCCCGAAATGCGTGAACATCAGATCGACTGGCCACTCTATCAACCCCATCTTGCGCAGCATCGAATTGATGAAACCAGTACTGCCCAGCGCAATGATCCATGAGTATGTGCGCACGATTTCGCCAAGAAACAACGGGGTAATCGCAGTGATGAGAAGTACGGATTTGAGGGCGCGATTGCGCACGCGAACCAGGGCATAGGCAAGCGGATATGCGAGCAGCAGCGAAAACACCATGGTTTCGATGCTCAGGACCAAGGTATTGCGCAAAGCGTCCCAGTAAATCGACTTGTTCATGCCCGTGAAATTGGCCAGCGTGAACCGGCCGACATCAAGCGAGCCCGGTATAAAGGTGCGCAGGCTGAACTGGAATACCGTGAGCAATGCTACGCAAATACAAAGCGCAACGATGACCGAGGGCGAAATCAGCCAAACTCGCAGCCGGGAATACATGTTCATGATTGATTGTTCTTCCGTCTACCAGAAGTGGCGGACCAGCAGATAGGGAAATATCGCGCGCTCGCGATGGCGGCCGCTGGTCCGCGGCCGATGGTAGAGCGCCCTGATGCTCATCCGGTGCATCAGCGCCGTCGCATCTTTGCCTGCGCTCGCAAGGCCTTGCGACGGAGCAGGTCGTGCAACATCGGGCTACCGGCAAGCGGATGCTCCAGATGCAACTCGTTGATGCTGCGCATCAGGGTCAGATCGGGGGCGGAAGTCGGTTGTGGGTAGTAATGAACCGTCCAGCGCGCCAGATTCAGCAGCTGCGACTATCGCACGATCGGCAGTTCGTGCCTCGGATCACCGCTAAGGCTACCGTGGCCTCGAATTTTGCTGAGTGACTCCTGCGCGGTCGTTTCACGGACAGCTCTTCGGCGACAATGTTGCCCATTCGAGCAGCGCTCCCACTTACCCGCCCGTTCCATTAGCCAGGGCCACTTCTACCTGAACGCATGCGCCCGGACGGCGGCCGCCATCCGGGTGCATGCGCCATGAATCGCGGGCTGCGTCAATTCATGATGTTTTCGGTGAACCACTTGCGCCACTCGGCCATTTTTTCCGCTCGCAGCTTGTCGGGAATGACGATAAGTTCCTCATCCCACTGCGCCTGCGTCGTGAGCACGCCAGGGAGCGCCGCGTCCTTGGGATCGACACTGGCGTCGTCGATCACCGGACTGGTTTTCTCCGCGGCCACGATCTTGGCTTGCGCCGCGGACGAAAGGGCAATGTTCATGAACTTATAGGCAAGATCCGCCTTGGTCGATCCCTTCGTGATGGACATCGTATCCACCCCCAGGACGGCCCCTTCTTTGGGGATCACCAGTTTTATGGGAGAGCCCTGTCCGATCATATAGTAGGCGTTCATCGACAGCATGATCTGAACCGGCGTTTCGCCCGTCGAGATGAGCTGTTCGCTGTTGGCATCATTGGTATAGAAGGCCTTGAAGTTCGGCTTGAGCGCTTTGAGCTTGGCCTCGCCCTTTTGCCAGGTGCTGGCATTGCCGCCAGACAGCATTGCCGCCACGGTGATGATGTGGCTCGGATCCCAATCGGGCGCCGCGATTTTGTCCTTGAGGGCGGGATTCCACAGATCATTCCAGCTGTTGAAGGTGATGTTCGATGGCACCAGGTCGGGACGATAGGCAATCGTGTAGAGATAGGCCCAACTGCCTATCTGATATGGACTGATCCTGGCCTGCTTAACCACGTGCGCGTAGTTGGGGATCTTGCTGAAGTCGAGTTTCTCGAATAAACCGCTGTTGGCATAGAGCATGCCGACCTGCGAGGTGGTGAATGTGATGTCGCTTTCGGGAGTCGTGGCGAGTTTCGCCTTGTTCAGGCGATCCATCGTGCCGCCGGTGATGAACTTGACCGGCACGCCCGTCTCTTTGGTGAATTCCTGGCCGATGTATTTATCGATCAGGTCGCGGAAATTGCCGCCCCAGCTACTGATAACCAGGGCATCCTCTGCTCTTGCCACGCCAGCAAACATTGCGCTGAGTACGAGTCCAGCCGTTATGATCTTTCGAATCATTGGATACCCTTTTCAGTTGATTGGAGCGTTGCCAAACCAGAGTGCGACGAAGGCCTGGCAGAAAACATGTCGCACCGGCATCGCGATTCATCCAGTCCGCATGGCACCGGCTGCGCAAGCTGCCGAAACGCAAGTCAATAGTGGAAGAGTTCGGCCGGCGCACCAATTCGCTTTTTCCGCAGGCGTGGCTCGTAATTTCTGACCCGGGCTGCGGAAGACCTGCTGTCGGAAATTCTGAGACACGACCCTGGAAATGACAAATAGGCGCAGCTGCCCATTTAGTTAACTATCAAAACTCGTTGCAATGCCGATCGGTGCTTGCCCTCTGGGGCAAGCCCTCATCCTTGCAATACACCTCCCCTTGAACGCCTTCAAATGTGGTCCTATGAAACACACCCGCATTCGCCCCTTCAATACCAGAGTCACCTATCCTGAACAAAATCTGGACAATGATTTGTGCCAGGCTGTCGTCGCTCGCGGACGGATGGTTTTTCTACGTGGGCAGGTCGGGCAAAATCTGGACACCTCCGAGAGCGTGTGTGTCGGAGACGTCGCAGGGCAAGCCGAGCAGGCCATGGCCAATATCGACTTGCTGATGAAAGAATCGGGCGGGGACCTCAACGACATCTGCAAGATCAGCATCTACCTCATCGATCCGCGCTACCGCGAGGCGGTGTACCGCGTCGTCGGCCGCTGGCTCAAGGGCGTGTATCCGGTTTCGACCGGCATCGTGGTTTCGGCCCTCGCCCGCCCCGAGTGGCTGGTGGAAATCGACGCCACCGCCGTCATTCCCGATTAATTTCTTGCCGGAGTAGCAGACTGTCGGACTTACTCGAACGAAATGTTCCGAGCAAGCGAAATGTTCCGAATGAGCGCTACGATACGACGGTGTGGTCGCTGCCTCTCCCAACATCAACTCAGGTCCGACAGGCTGTTAGTCAACCCCAATGACGTTCTCGATCATTGCACGCTGTCCCGAGACGGGTCAGTTCGGCGCCGCCGTATCCTCTTCCTCACCGGCCGTCGCGGCCCGCTGCATTCGCGTCCGCCCTGGCGTTGGCGCCGCGGCCAGTCAAAACATCACCGATCCCAGCTTGGGAACGATGGCGCTCGACCTCATGGCGGACGGATGCAGCCCTGAACAAGCGCTCAATGCCTTGCTAGAGCGACCTTTCATCGCCTACCGCCAGCTCATGGCCATCGATGGTCAGCGGCCGCCGGCGGTCTTCACAGGCGCCAGCGCGCTTGGCACCTTGGCCACCGCCGCCGACGCACATGCCGCTTGTGCCGGCAATATGCTCGCGTCCCGAGAAGTCCCGTCCGTGATGCTGGGCGCCTTCGAGAAAGCGAGCGGCTCCTTGGCCGAGCGCCTCATGCAGGCCATGCTCGCGGGCCATGCGGCAGGCGGGGAAAAGGGTCCAGTTCATTCCGCCGGTCTGCTGGTCTGCGGCGAAATGGACTGGCCCATCATCGATCTGCGCATGGACTGGGTCGACGATGGCCCGGTCGAAGCGCTCTATGCGGCCTGGAAGGTGTACGAGCCGCAAATGCAGGATTACATCACGCGAGCCCGCGACCCTCGCCTGGCGCCGAGTTACGGAGTGCCGGGTGATCTCTGAGTCATCCAACGTTCCGACCTGAAGCGACGAGTGAGCACATGAAATTTGTTGAAGACGGCGACGGATATAAAGCCAGGCTCGGCCTTGTGTACATGGCCTCGAGCGTCGTAATGGAGGCGGAGATGTATGCCATGGCGGCGTCGGGCGTATCCATTCACACGAGCCGGATCAAGCTTCCGAGTGTCACGGTCGAAGGAATCGATCAGATGATGCGCTCTCCGGAACTTGAAGAATCGGTACGTCTTCTGGCCGCCGCCCCGATCGACGCGCTTTGCTTTGGCGGCACCAGCGCTTCTTTCCTGCATGGAACCAGCTGGGACCGGGCTTACCTGGCGCACCTGCGGGACTGGGCGCCCGGCGTACCCGCGACTACAACTGCGCGCGCGGTTTTGGAGGCTCTTGCTGCCATCAAAGCGGGCCCTGTGACCCTGGTGACGCCATACACACCCGACATCATCGAACGCGGCGTTCGGTTTCTCGAGGAAAACGGGCATCCGGTGGTGGCTTCGTCCGGAATGGATATCACGACCGACCATGAGCTCGGGCGCGTGCCGCTGAAACGCGTCTATGACCTTGCCATCAAGACCGATGTTCCGGAATCGACGGCAGTCGTCATTAGTTGCACCAATCTGCGGTCGGTTGGTGCGATAGCCGCACTCGAAGAGGCGCTCGGCAAGCCCGTCATCAGCGCAGTTCAGGCGTCCTTTTGGCGGTGCCTGGATCTCATCGGCGTGAATGGCGCCAAGCGCGGGTATGGATCGCTCGTCGATTTGCGGGCTGCTTCCGCCGCGTAGTCGGGCGTTGCCGTTTGGCCAACCTGTGCAACCTTCTTCGCGGTCTTCGCGCGATTGCGCATAAGTGGTTTTCCCACCCGTTATATAGGAGCAGCGATCATGAACGTGCAGCCGAGTCGCCGTAGATGTTCCTTTGCTATCGGAGCGGCATTTGCGCTCGCCGCGGCATTCAACGTTGGTTGCGGCGTCGCCATTGCAGCGCCGACGGCCCCGTCGCAAGCCTCTTCAAGCGCTTCGACTTTGGTGACTCCGGCCAAAGACGAGAAGTTGGCGGCGATGGTCCCGCCAGACCTGCGCGCGAAAGGTAACGTCGTCGTGGCCACCGAACCCTTTTTCCCTCCGTTTCAGTTCGCTGGAGCGGACAATCAAACGCTGGTAGGTCTGAATATCGATCTAGGTGCCGCGCTCGGCGCGGTCTTGGGGATCAAAGTCAATTTCGTACCTGCGAAGTTCGATGAAATCATTCCTGGCATGCAAGCGCAAAGATATGACTTCTCGATCGACGCCATGGCGGACACGCCCGAGCGGCGCAAGGTAGTTGATTTCGTCGACTATTTCCAATCGGGCAGCGCACTGTTCGTTCCGGCAGCCAGCACCGCGAACATCACGGAAATGGCCAGCCTGTGTGGACACAGAGTAGGGGTCGTCAAGGGTACTTTTCAGGTTGATGACGCCGAGGCGCAGGCGACTAAATGCGCGGCCTCCGGCGGCAAGAAGCTGGAGGTTTTGGTCTTTCCGGAACAGTCCGCAATGATTCTGGCGGTGTCGAGCGAACGCGTTGACGCCATTTTGATGGACTCGGCGGTCGGCAATTACCTTGCGCAAGAAGCGCGCGGGAAATTCAAGCAGACGGGTGCGCTGACGAAATCCAAGCGCAAGGGCATCGCCGTACCGAAGAGCTCTCCGGGGCTTCGCGACGCACTTCAAGGCGCAATGCAGAAACTCATCGATGACGGCACCTACGCGGCGATTCTCAAGAAATATAACCAGAACGCCGGCGCCCTTCCGAAGGCCACCGTCAATGACGGTACGACCTCGTGACTGAGACGCAGCATTCCGCGAACACGCGGATAGTCGACGATGCGGACGCCATAAGGGTAATTCCTTTGCGGCGCCCGGGTCGCTGGGTTTCGGGTGGGGTCATTGCCGCCATGATCGCGGTCTTTGCATATAGCATTGCGACGAACCCACGCTTCGGATGGGGAATCGTGGGTGAGTTCTTCACGAGCGAGGCGATCCTCATCGGGCTTGCCCGAACGCTGGAACTGACGGTCATCGCGATGCTGGCGGGGATCGTGCTGGGCGTGCTCGTTGCGGTAATGCGCCAGTCGGGCAATCCGCTCCTTTCGACGGCCAGCGGCGTCTACGTTGGCGTGTTTCGGGGTACGCCATTGCTTGTCCAGCTTTTGTTCTGGTTCAATTTCGCTGCTCTTTACCCTCAGATATCGGTCGGAATCCCGTTCGGACCGTCATTTCAGATCGGCAGCGTCAACGACCTCATTACCCCCTTTGCGGCGGCGATACTTGGCCTTGGCCTCAATGAAGGGGCCTATATGTCCGAAATCGTTCGGGCCGGAATTCTGTCGGTGGACGAAGGTGAAGTCGAGGCCGCCTATGCGCTCGGTTTGAGGAAGTCGACCGTCATGCGCCGGATTGTGCTGCCGCAGGCGCTTCGTGTCATTGTGCCACCGACGGGCAACGAGTTGATCACGACGCTGAAGAACACGTCGCTGGTTAGCGTAATTTCACTTCCGGAACTCCTGTATTCGACGCAATTGATCTATTCCAAGAACTTCGAGGTGATTCCGCTGCTCATTGTTGCCAGCCTTTGGTATCTGATCGTCACTACGCTTCTGACCGTGGGCCAGCACTATCTCGAACGCCGCTTGGGTTCTGGCCAGCCCAAGAACACGAGGACGTTTTGGCGCCGTCTCCTTCGAGGCATCGCCGGAAGTAGAGCCCGCTCGATCGGCGACGTCCAACATCGTTAGGGGAATCCGTCCATGACTCTCATGGTCGACGCGCATCGTGTTCGCAAGAGTTTTGGCCTTCACAACGTTTTGAAGGGCATTGATCTCCAGGTCGCTTCGGGCGACGTGACCTGCCTGATCGGGCCATCCGGGTCGGGGAAGAGCACGTTTCTTCGATGCATCAATCATCTTGAAAAGATCAACGGCGGTCGTCTTTTGGTCGACGGAGACCACGTCGGCTACCGACAGGTTGGCGAAAAGCTATTCGAATTGACCGAGCGCGAGGTTGCGCGCAAGCGGGCGGAAATAGGGATGGTGTTTCAACGATTCAATTTGTTCCAGCATCTCACTGCCGAGGAAAACATCATCGAGGCGCCGATTCAGGTGAAGGGGATGACGAGGTCCGCCGCCATTCAGATCGCGCGACGATTGCTTGATCGCATCGGGCTTGCCGAAAAGGCCAGGTTCTATCCTAAGCAGCTATCGGGTGGTCAGCAGCAAAGAGTGGCGATCGCACGAGCGCTCGCCATGGAACCCAAACTCATGCTTTTTGACGAACCGACGTCTGCCCTTGATCCCGAACTGGTGGGCGAGGTTCTCGATGTGATGCGCGATCTTGCCGCCGACGGCATGACCATGATCGTCGTGACCCACGAGATGGGGTTTGCCCGGGAGGTCGCCGACCAAGTGGTGTTCATGGACAACGGCATTGTGGTCGAAGCAGGCACGCCGCAGGACTTGTTAGGCAACCCCCAGCAGGCGCGAACCAAGGCTTTCCTGGGCAAGGTGTTGTAGCGCACGCCTGATATAGTTCTACGGTTTGCAGTGATAGTTCTACGGTTTGCAGTGGCGTCGCGATAGTGCTGGCGACCACGGTGCCCAGCTGCGAGCCGATGCCCGCGAAGATCATCGCCGACCGCCTCAGGTCAGTGTTCGGCGGTACTTCGCCTCGTTTTCTCCTGGTTCGTTTATGCTCAATCGCATCTCTCTGCGCCAAATGGAGTATTTCCTGGCTACTGCCAAGCACGGCAGCATCGCCGTTGCCTCCAATCTTATTCACATTTCCGCACCATCTATCTCTGCTGCCATCACCCACATGGAAGCGAAGCTAGGGATCCAGCTGTTTGTTCGGCACCCCTCCAAAGGGCTTACCCTGACACCCGTCGGCACTCAAGTGATGAAAGAGTGCGAAGACCTGCTCAACCGCACATCGAGGCTGTACGAAATTGCCTCGGATTCCAGCCAGATCGTTCAAGGTGTGCTGCGCGTCGGCTGCTTCCAATCCCTGACCGCCATGATTGCGCCGGAAGTGATATTTGGCTTCAAGCGGGCGTTCGAGAAGGTCGACCTGCAGATGATCGAGGGCAACCAGCAGGAGCTGATGAGCAAACTGCACAATGCCGAGATCGACGTCGCTCTCACCTACGACCTGCAACTGGACAAGGACATTCATTTTGAAGTCCTGAGCCAGCTGCCGCCCCATGTGCTTCTTAGCGAATTCCATCCCCTGGCCCAACAACTCGCGACCACGCTCGAGGAACTGGCCCCGGAACCCATGGTGCTGCTCGACCTGCCCATGAGCAGAGACTATTTCATGTCGCTCCTTGCCCAAGCCGGCGTCGAACCAAACGTCGTAGCACGCTCTCGGTCGGACGACGTCGTCCGGTCCATGGTGGCCAATGGCCTGGGCTATGCGCTATTCAACGCTCGTCCAAAATCCACTCAATCGCTTGATGGCAAACGGTTTGTCCGTCTTCGTCTCGCAGGCAAGCATCGCCCCATGCTGCTGGGACTTGCCACCTACACGCAGGTCAAACAGTCGCGGGTGACTCAGGTCTTCATGGAACGTTGCCGGGCTCAAATCTCCGACCATTACATCCCCGGAATGAGCACGTCCAGCTTCTTCGACCCCCCCCACACC
>DASRLB010000413.1:0-13939 GCA_035648695.1 Acidobacteriaceae bacterium
AAAGTAGTCGAGGTCATGCCGCTTGGCGACCGACTTCGATGTGCGTTTGCGAATTGCCAGGCGAGACCTCCTTTCAAGTTGTCAGTTGTAAGTTCTCAGTGGCATGGTCATCAACTGGAAACTGGAAACTCGCAACTGGTCGCTACTAACTAAAACCTCAAAGCCACAACCGCATGAATGCAGACCAACAACAGCAAGGCCGCCGACACGGGCAGATGAATCAAAAGCCAGCTATGCAGCCAGTGATGCAGCCGAATCTGGTGATCGAGCTGCCATTTTTCTTCGCAGACATCTTCGAGCGCGGCGATCGGCGGCCACGCAGCCTGCGGAAACAGGATGCGATAGTTCTCGAATTCCTGCTTCGCAACGGTGCGATCGTAAAGCGCCATTTTAGTAGCATCCTTGCGTTCGGCCCGAAGGTACGGAGCGACCTGCGATTGATAGAAAAGATCGAACGCCGCGACTTCTTCACCGAGTTCCGGGACAGTCAGCATCGTCAGCACAACAGTTGCACCCGCGCCCCGCGCAGGCGCGAGCATCTGCGTCACATTCGTCGCATGTTGCTCGGCTTCTCCCGCGAGCTGGCTCCGGATTACGCCGATCTGGTCGTAAATCGTCTCGTACGGTACCTCGCGAAACATCCGCGCAGGCAGCGTGTGCTGTAACCACGCGCCGAACACCCCGCTGACAACCACGACAATCGTCAGCAGCATCAGGACCGCTGCAAGCAGCCCGCGCGCATGGAACGCAGCATGGAACAACACCAGCGGCAGCGCGAGAAAACCGAGCCACAGGTGGGCTTTCATCCAGATGCGCGCGCGCCCAATGCGCCAGATCGGGAAGCGCTTTCGCACGCTCAACAGCGCGGCAAAGATCATGCAGCCAAGCGCCAGCGCGCCGAACGTCAGACCGACAGGCGTACCACCACCGGGCGTCCCATGCAGCGCGTATGCGATGTACGCCACAGCCGAAGATGCAATCACGGCAACTGAAATCCAGAGCCACGTTTTGTGCGTCGAGTCGATGCGCATTTACTTCCGCGGCCTCGTCGTGACAGCTTCATTGAGGTCCTGCCCCAGCATCTTCGCGAAGAACTCCGTCGGGTTCACGCGGTGCGCCGCATCGTGCGGACAAGCATAAACGCAACTCGGCTCATCAAGGTCGTGACACAGATCGCATGACGTGGCCTTGCGAATTTTGCCGTGGTCACCAGCATCGTTGCCGTCGCGGTCGAACTCATGAATCGTAATGTTGCCGTAGGGACAGTTGTTCGCGCACAGGCCGCAGCCCACGCACCAGTCTTCGATAATCACTTCCAGCGAATTGCGCCGCCGAATCGAGCCCACCGGACAGCCAATCATGCACAGCGGATCGCGGCACTGCCGGCAGGACGTAGCGACCAGATATTTATCGAAGCGCACGCCGTCGCGCAGCAGTCGTGTGACGCCGTCATGCGCGTCTGCGCAGGCTTTCACGCATTGGTCGCAACGCGTACATTTTTCCAGGTCGAGAATCAGCAGGCTCTGCGCATCCATCAAACCGTGCGCCAGAAATTGATGCAGCGGCTGCGTCTGAATATTTGCCGTGGCGCGCTGTAGATGGCCTGCATTTTCCTTGTCGCGCTGGCGGGCAACGTGCTCGATCTCCATGCGCACCTGCGGAAACCGGTCGAGCATCTCGTGAAAATCCGGAGCGTAAATCCGGACGACCTCAACGTGATCGAGTGCGGTGCATGTTGCATTGCGGGCGGCGTCGCGCAGCAGTCCCATCTCGCCGAAGTAGCCGCCGCGCGGCAGGTACGCCAGCACCATCTCCTCGGAATTGCGCATCTGCGACACGCGCACGAAGCCGATGCGAATGAGATAGAAGGAGTCCGCGGGATCGCCCTCACTGCAAATCACCTGTCCCGGCGCATAGCGCACCAACTCGACGCGATCGCGCAGCAGGTCGATGAAGTCTTCGCTCAGCCCTGCGAAAATCGGAACGCTGCGCAGATGCGTGGACAGCGCCCGCCCGCGATAATTCGCTTCAAGCTGCGCGCGAAACGTCTTGTTCTTCTGCATGACGTCGAGCACGTTGCGCAGCATTTCCAGCATCACGCACTCGGTCTTCGCGCGCACCGTGGCCGAGCGCGGATAGAAACTCATGCACGTCATCTCGCCGAACAAATCTCCCGGCCCGAGCTGCGCGATCGGGTTGTCGAACGGCAGATCGACCGGCGCATCGATCGAAATATGCGTCGGGTTCGGCCGATCACCGGCGCGTTTTTCCGACTTCTGCGGCAGCAGCTTGCTCCGCATCTTCGAAAGGAAACTGGTGTGGTCGTCATTGGTCGAAACATGCGCGCGCGGCGAGCCCAGCAGCACATCGCAGTCGCCTTCGAGAATGTAGAAAGCCGTCGAGCCATTGTCGCCTTCGCGAACGATGACCTCGCCGGGCTGAAAAACCCGCTTCACCACCGCGCCCTGATTGAGCTCCAGAAACGTCCCCGAAACGCCCTTGAAAATCGGCAGCGCCAGCAGGTCTTCGGTATCGACCGAATACACATTCGGCCCTTCGATCTGCGCCAGCAAATTTTGCCCGACGATCTTCTTGTTCGTCAGCGCCCCCGTCGGGCAACTCACCATGCACTCGCCGCACGAAACGCAGGTCGAGTTTCCCATCGGCTCATTCGCGTCGAAGCCGATCGTCGTGAAATACCCTTTGCCCTGACGTGCGATCACGTTGTTGTCGCGAATCTCCGAGCAGCCGCGAATGCACCGGTCGCACAAAATGCAAGCAGAGTAATCGACGTGGATCGACAGCGAAGAATCGTCCTCGGACATCACCGGTACGGCGCGCCGCCGAAAGCGCACATCCTCGGGCACAATGCCCCGGCCTGCGGCCTGCGTCTCCAACTCGCAATCGCCGCTCTGCACCTGCCGCAGGCACGGCGACGGATGGTCCGACAGCATCAATTCATACAGCGTCTTGCGCACGGCTTCAATCGGCGCGGAGTTCGTCGTAACCACCATCCCCGGCTCGGCCTTGAACACGCACGACGCCTGTAGCGCGCGCTCGCCCACATCGCAAATACAAATGCGGCACACGCCCACCGGCGTCTGATTTTGCTGATGACAAAGCGTCGGAATCGCAATCCCCGCAATGCGCGCCGCATCGAATACCGTCGTCCCGTGCGGAACGGTGACTTCCTGGCCGTCGATGGTCAGGGTCATGTCGCTCATGTCGCACTTCCCGTGAAGCAGACGTCGCCGCGGCAGTGCCGGTCGACAACATGCTCGCGCACAATATCCGGAAAGTGTTTCATCACCGACGAAATCGGCGCGGGCGCAATCTGCCCCAGACCGCACAGCGACGTCAGGCGCAACACGGCGGAAAGATCGTTGAGCAACTCAAGATCGCCCCGCGCAAACTGCCCCAGCGTCCAGTTCTCAAGAATATCCACCAGCTTCTGCGTCCCAATCCTGCACGGCGAACACTTGCCGCAGCTCTCATTGCGATAGAAGCGGACCGACGTCAGCGCCATATCCAACATGCAGCCGGTGTTGTCGACGACCACCACCGCGCCCGATCCCAGCATCGATTGCAGTGCCTTCACCTTGTCCCAATCGAGCGGCGTATCCAGCAGCGACGCGGGCAAATATCCCGACGACGGCCCCGACGGCGCGAAGCCCACAATCTCGCGTCCCTCAAGCGCGCCGCCCGCATAGCCGTCGATCAACTCGCGATACGTAATGCCCATCGGTACTTCAAACACTCCGGGCCGCCGCACATTTCCCGTGACGCCGACAAACTTCGCACCCGGCGAACCCGGCCGCCCGAAGTTGCGATACCACTCGCCACCCTTGCCCAGAATCGTGATCGCATGGGTAAAAGTCTCAACGTTATTCAGCGCCGTCGGCTTCCCCCACAGGCCGGAGTTGATCGTCCGCGGCGGCTTGTTGCGCGGCTCGGCGCGGTTGCCCTGGATCGCCTCCATCAGCGCCGTTTCCTCGCCGCAAATGTAGCCGCCGGGCGAGACGAAAATCTCGAGATCGAAGTCGATGCCCGACCCCATGATGTTGCGCCCCAGCAGGCCCATCTCGCGGATGCGCGCCAGTTCCTCGCGCAACACTTCGGTCTGTAGCTCGTACTCGTGGCGGATGTACAGATAACCCTTTTGCGCGCCGACGATCGCGCCCGCCACCATCATCCCCTCGAACACCATGTGCGGCAGGTATTGCAGGATGAAGCGGTCCTTGATCGTCCCCGGTTCGCTTTCGTCCGCGTTGCACACCACAAATTTCTCCGCCCCGGGCGATTTTCTCGCGCCTCCCCACTTGATGTACGTGGAAAATCCCGCGCCCCCCATGCCCCGCAGCTCGCCCTGCTTCAGCAGCGCCAGCGTCTCGTCGAAATTCTTCAGCTCGATCAGCCGGCGATAGATGCTGTACCGCTCGGCGTCGCTCGCATACGGATCGCACTGAATCTTGACCCCGCGCTCTTCAGGGCTACTCGGCGCGGCGTTCGGCAGGTCGAGCCGCGGAGACAGAATCTCCCGGTCAACATGCGCCACGACCGACTTGAAGTCCGCCGCCTCGTAATAGTGCTCGTTGATGCTGACGACTGGGGCGTGGTCGCAGCGGCCCACACAGGAAATATCGCGCACCTGCACGATGTCCGGCGCACCCGCGTACTGATGCTCCAGCGCGTGGCGAAGCGGTCGCGCTCCGTTCAGGTGGCAGCTCATGTCGTCGCACACCCGCACATCGACGCGCACCGGAGGCTTCAGCCGGAAGTGCGGATAGTAGCTCGCGACAGAATGCACGTCCTTGATGGCCACGCCGCGGCGCGTGGCGATGCGGGCGATCTCGTTCGTGGGGACGAACCCCACGCTCTCCTGAACATGGCGCAGGTCTTCGAACACCCCCAGCTTATTGCGGCCGGGTTCGATCTGCACCAGGACTTCAGGCGTTGCGGGCATTCCGGATCTTCCTCGCTGCGCGTTCGACTGCACGGTATTCAGGGCTTGCGCAGAATCTAGCAGACCGAATGGAACGAGTCCAGCCATCCGGCGAATTGAACGATCCACAAAAGAAGGTTGAACGAATGTGCCGCAAAGGGTACCTTGGGTCGCACAGGAGTTTGTTGAGTCGAGGCCGGCGAAGAGGATGCGATTGTCTTCAAGTACGAGTTGCGCGCAACACCGGATTGCCGCCACGCTGGGCATGTTCCTGGCGGTAGGCGCGGCTGCTTGCGCTCAAACCGCCCCGCTCCCGCGTCACGTCCAGGCGCTGCTGGCCGCTACGCCCGACATGGCGGTGCCGGGCAAATACGTCGGCCCGGGCTCCTGCTCGGCGGTCGCCTGCCACGGAGGCATCCAGCCCCACTTCACCACCAAAGTTCTCCAGAACGAGTACAGCACCTGGGTCACGCAGGACAAACACGCCAGGGCCTACACCGCCCTCACCGGTTCGCTGGGCAGGCAAATGGCGGCGATTCTGAAGATCGGTCTCGCGGAGAAAGCCCCCAAATGCCTCGTCTGCCACGCCCTCAGCATCGACAAAGCCCACCGCGCTCGCGACTTCGACATCGCCGAGGGCGTCAGTTGCGAAAGCTGCCACGGCCCGGCGTCGCGGTGGCTCGGGCCGCATATCCAGCCCGACGCAAAGCACGCAGACATGGTGCGGATTGGCCTGATCGACAACAAGAGCCTGCCCTTCCGCGCCGGGCAATGCCTCACCTGCCATCTCGGCGCGAAGGGCATGGAGGTCGACCACGAAATGATCGCCGCCGGCCACCCCGACCTCACCTTCGAACTCGACTCTTTCACCGCCGTCGAGCCGCCGCACTGGGTCGAAAAGAATACCGACCCGCTCTTCGGCATGCGCGCCTGGGGCGTTGGACAGGCCGTCCAGATGCGCGAAAGCATGCTCCGCGTCGCCCGCCGCGCGCAGGCTGGTCCCTGGCCGGAGTTCAGCGAAATGGATTGCATCACCTGCCACCACGCCCTCACCGGCCCCGAAAGCTGGCGCCAGAAGGAGGGCTACGACGACCACCGCCCCGGCGACCCGTCCTACAATCTCGCCCGTTTCGTCGTCTTCCGCCACTTCGCCCGCGAAATCGACCCCGAAACCGCGAAGCAGTTGGAAGCCGAGAGCGCCAAAGTCGCGCATCTCGTCACATCCCTCAGTCCCGAGCGCACCCAGGTCGAAGTCGCCGCAAACCGCGCCGCAACCCTCGCTGACAAACTCGTCACCGAAGTCGACACCGCCCAGTACGACCGCGCCCGCACCCAGCGTCTACTGAAAAGCATTGCCGCCGACGGCGACGCCATCTCCCGCCAGGGCGAGCGCAGCGCCGAGCAGGCAACCATGACCGTCGACTCCCTCTACATCGCCATCGCCAAGGCTGGCGCGGCCAACCCCGACACTCGCGCGGCGATCGACCGCCTCTTCACCCAGGTCAAGAATCCGTCCGGCTACAACGCCCCGCAATTTGCGGCAGGGATGAAAAGCGTCGCGGCAACCCTCCGCTAAACCCGAATCAACTGGCAACTGAAAACTCGTAGCTGGCAACTCGTAGCTCGTAGCTGAAAATCAACTCACAACCGCCACCCAGCCCCTAGTCCGTCGGGTCAGCCGGAAACTTCTGGTACGTCAGCCGAACGCCGCGAATGGTTATCTGGTCGGCGCGGATGGCCGCCGGGGCCTCAAACCCGGCCGCCCCGCCGGCGGACGCATAGTCGTCCTGGTCCACGCCGTCGCCCGACACGCCAAGCCCTCCAACCAGCTTGCCGTTGACATACAGCGGCGCGCTGCCGGGAAAGAAGACGATCCCTGCTTGGTTAGCGTTCGCCGGCTGCGAGCCCTGTGTGCACGGATGCGCGACATCGTTGATAAACAGCGGATAAAACGGCCCAGGCTCCGTCCCGTCGATGCCTTCGGGATACAGAGGTTGCGCCGCAAACCCAATCGTCCGGTTGGTGACGGCTGTGCCTGCGGGGACGCCGGGAAGGTCAGCCGGGTTCGGCGCGCCGCTGAAGTACACCACATTGCGCGACTTCGCCACCGCGACATCGACCGAAAACATCGTTGCGTCGGGCATGCGATACAGGGCCAGAAGGCTGCCGTCCAGGTCGGCGACGGCAATCACAAACCGCGCCCGCGAGCCCGGCGGAAGCCGTATCGCCGCCCGCGTCGCCGCTCCGGTCGCAACGGTGTTGGCGACGATCTGCTGCACCTGCGCCAGCGTCAAGCCGCCGAGCGTGCTGCCGCGCTCGGCGATCAGGTCGCCCTCAGGCGCCGCGCCTGAACCTGCCACCGGCCCGACGGAGTACGTGCCGCCCGCCATTCCTGCGGTAACACCAGCGGGAATCGTCGTCTGGTTGACGAACGGGAGCGTGACGCCGCCGACCACGACCGCGCCCGGGTATGGCACCACCGGCGCGAATCCGTTGCCGACGGTACCCGCAACCGCCGCGTACTCGACGACTGCGTTGTAGTTCGGAGTCGACGGCGCGGCGACGACGCCAATTCCGCCCGCCACGCGACCGTTCTTGAAGATGGGAACGCCCCCGGGATTGACGGCTGTGTAGTCCGAGTCGAGCAGGTCAGCCTTGCCGGTCTGCATGCCGAGTCCGGGCGTTGCCGCGTGCAGCAGTGTCGGCACGGGAAGGCCCTGGCCGGGAAGATAGGTCGTGTTGAACGGACAGCCGCGGTTGGTGCTTTCGATCCCGTACAGCGGCGCCGACTCGGAGTTTATGACGCCGGGAGGAAAGTGTATGCCGCTGAGGAAGCGCACGGTGCGCGAGCCGATGGGCGCCTGATCGTTGGAGAAGAACGCGGCGGTGCGGGCGAGTGCGGCGGCAACTTCATCCGCTGGCTGCGGGACGTTGTAGTTGGCCAGGCCCGTCGCCGGCGCGCCCGCGTTGCTGTATACGGCGACAATCTGGCCGCGCCGGTCGCTGACGGCAATCACCAGCGGCACGCTGACCGACGCAGCCGCCGCGGTCACAATCGACGCCACCTCAGCCTGCGTGAGAATGTTGTTTCCCGTGCTGGGCGTAAATGGCGGCGCAGCGGCGGTGTTCGTCCCCGTCCCGCACCCAATCGCGCCAAGCGTCAGCACACCTGCGAAGCAGGCAAGTCGAGCGCGGATTTGGCCGAAACCGTGGTCCAAGCGGATCTCCAGGAACCTCGCAGCCAGATTACGCGACCGCACACCATCGGTACAGAGCCCTGACTGGCAACTGGTAGCTGGTAGCTCGCAGCCGGTAGCTGAAGGCTAAAATCCCGCACCAGCGACCGCAAACGATATGATGGGCAACATTCCGATGGCTCACTGGACCAGCGTGCGAGAGTGGGGAACCAATGCCTGGCGGGCGGCCGCGATTGCCGCGGTCGCGACGGCGCTGGTCTTCGCGGCCTCGCATTCGACGCCGTTCGTCTACCTGAACTCCTGGACCTACGACTTCACGGTGGACCACGCCGGTCTCTCGGCCCCCTCGCGCGATGTGGTGTTCGTGGACTTCGACGAGGACACGTTCCATCGCATCGGCAAATATCCCGTGCCGCGCGACGCGGTCGCCGCTGTCGTCAAGGCTGTGGGCGCGCAGAAGCCGCGCGTAATCGGCCTGGACATCCTGCTCTCCGAGCCGCGCACCGCAGTCGAAGACGCGGCCATGCAGGACGCGCTTACCTCCGCCGGAACGGTGATCCTGGCCAGCCAGGATGCCGCGGGCGTCTTGCCGGCCCAGCGCGCGCTGCCGATGTTCTGCCAGCCCGAAGACCCCAACGCTCCTTCGGGCTTCTGCAAAGACGGCACGCCGGGAGCGATGGGCTACGCGACCATCAACCTGCCCTTCGATCCGGATGGGTTCGTTCGCCAGGCGCTGCTGTTTTCCGGCGGAGCAAATCCCGCCGTCTCATTTCCCGTGATGATGGTGCAGCAGTACACGGGGAAGGCGATCCAACCCGTCGACGCCGCGCACGCCAGCTGCAACGGCCACAACGTGTTTTATGCCGACCGAAACGTCAAAAGCATCCTCATCGGGTCGTGGAGCCGCAACCCGGCAACCAGCATTCCCGCGTGGAAATTCATGACCGGCGAAGTCGCCCCGAATGCAGTGGCCGACAAACTGGTCCTCATCGGCCAATCGAACGACGCGGCGCGCGACCAGGCCATCACCCCGCTCTTCCGCGCGGGCGACGATCAGGAGCGCATGGCGGGAACGCAAGTCCACGCCGCGGCGATACGCAGCCTGCTGGAAGGCACGGCCGTTCGTCCAACACCGCGCGCGCTGATCTGGGGTATCGTCTTCGCAGTCTGCTGGCTCGCCTCGCTGCTGCTGCTCGCGCTGCGGACGTGGCTCGGAGTCTGCTGCGCCGTGCTGCTGGCAATCCTGCCCGGCATCGCCGGCCTTTTGCTGTACGCAAAGATGCGCTTCTGGCTGCCGTTTCTTCCCGCGCAAGCCGGGGTCGCCCTGACGCTGCTGCTGACCATCGGGCTGAAGTTCATCATGGAACGGCTGGTCGCGAACGAAGCGCGTGAGCAGCGCCGCGAGCTGATGAGCCTCTTCTCCAGCTACGTCGATCCGGCCGTCGCCAACACCATCTGGGAGCGCCGCGACGAGCTTTCCCTCGCCGGCGAAGAGCGCATCGCCACGGTAATGTTTACCGACATCCGCAGCTTCACCGCGCTCAGCTTCGGACGTCCTCCGGCGGACGTGCTGCGCTGGCTCAACCGCTACCTGACCGCGATGGACGAAGTCATCCGCGAGCATGGCGGCTTCCTGAACAAATTCATCGGCGACGGTCTGATGGTCATCTTCGGCCTGCCCCTCAGCCGCGGCGTGCGCGACGACGCAGGACGGGCCGTCCACGCGGCGCTGGCGATGCTGCAACGCGTCGAGGCGCTGAATCGCCAACACTCCGGCAATCCGGACATGCCGCAGCTGCGTATAGGTATTGGAATCCACACCGGGCCCCTGATGGCGGGAAGCATCGGCTCCGCCACCCGCCAGGAATATAGTGTTATCGGCGAAACAGTGAACCTCGCGTCGCGGCTCGAAAGTCTCAACAAGCCGTTCCACACCGAGATACTGTTGAGCCAGGCCACGCACGACCTGCTACAGGAAGACTTCGAGGGCTTTCGCCCGCTGGGTGAAGCGAAGGTCCCTGGACTGGAAGGGCCGGTTGCAATCTTCACGATTGCGCCGGCGGAAGAGGTTTGAGATGACCCGAATAATCGCGAAGAAGATGATCGTTCTTGCAGCCGCTGTCGGAATGCTTACCGTCGGCAGCGCATGGGCGCAGACCTCCGGAGCAGCCGCGAAGCCGGTGCGGGTGCGCGCCAAACTCGACGGCTTCGACCTGACTCCGAAGAACGCCGCCCCAGTCCGCCGCCCCAACCAGATCGGCGGAGTCTCTCGCGGCCTCGGCACGCTGGTGCTGTACGCGCCGACGATGGGCAAGTCGTACACGCTGACGCCCACCTTCTCCTGGCGCTCCGACGACCCCAAAGGCGAGTACACGCTCCGCATCTCGCAGCCCGGAATGGGCGCCGACGCGGTGTACGAGGCCAAGGTAGTCGGCGACCACTTCACGTATCCCGCGGACGCGCCCGCGCTCAAGGCCGGCGAGACCTATGTCTGGACGGTGCAGCCGACGGTGGACATGCTCGGCGGCCCGGCATCGGCGAGCCTGGTCATCGTCGGCGGCAGCGAGCGCGAAGCCATCGACGCGGCTCTCGCAAAGGCGCAGGCGGCCAGCGATCCGGCAGCCGCCGCCGCGAAGGTGTATACAGATATGCGGCTGTGGTTCGATGCGGTGGCCGCGTATTCCAACCTCATCGAGCGCTTCCCGGCCCGCAGCGAGTTCTATCAGGCCCGGGCCGATCTGTACGATCAACTGCCCGCGACCTCGGCCCTGGCCGATGCCGACGCAGCGAAGATCCACAAGTAAATCTGGGCCGAAGCGAAGAAGCAGGCGGAGAAGCAATGGATAGAGGCGTGCCGTCGCAGCCGCCCATTCCGGCGATGGAAGTGCGCATCTGGGGCGCGCGCGGCTCGGTGCCCACTCCCGCGGCCGAAAACCTCCGCGTCGGCGGCAACACGGCCTGCGTCGAAGTCAAAGTCGCCAGCGGCGAGAGCTTCATCTTCGACGCGGGGACCGGCATTCGCAACCTCGGTCTGGCCCGCGCCGCGCATGACGACGGGCGGCGCGATCTGCACATCTTCCTCACGCATTTCCATTGGGACCACCTGCAAGGCTTGCCCTTCTTTACGCCGCTCTACGCGGCCGAAAATACCATCACCTTCCACTCGGCCTGCACCGCCGACCATCTCCGTCATGTGCTCAACGGCCAGATGACGAACCCGTATTTCCCAGTCCGCTTCGACCTGCTCGCGGCGCAGATGAACTTCGCACAGATTGAGGAAACCGCTGTCCGGTTCGGCGAAGTCGAGATTGCGTCCTTCAAGCTGCATCATCCCGGCGGGGCCTGCGGATACACCATCGACGCAGCCGGCGCGCGGGTGGTCTACGCCACCGACCATGAGCATGGTTACGCCTCCGCCGACGCTCGCGTGCTAGCCGCGGCGCGCGGCGCCGATGTCCTCATCTACGACGCGCAATTTACTCCGCAGGAATACCCCGCGCACCGGGGCTGGGGACACAGCACGTGGCTGGAAGCGACCCGGATTGCGGCGGCCGCCGGTGTGAAACAGCTAGTCCTGTTCCACCACGATCCGGGCCACACCGACGACGACATGTTAAGCATCCTCGACCAGGCGCGGAAGGAATTTCCCAACACCAGCCTGGCCGTCGAAGGAACGATGTTCGCGGCCCCGCCAACCTGCTGAATGCCAAAACGGGAATTGGAGCAGGGCGTGCAACACCCCGGTCTCAGGGAGCGGTGTGCGGTCGCGTATCCCACGCGCTACGCTGTAGTTAGCCCCCAAGCGGGCCCAGCCGGATTTAAGGAATTTGGCTGACTAAACAGGCCAACGTCCATGGAGCAACTCTGCTCCCGTTGTGCGCCCCTCTATTTCTCTTCTTACAAGCGGAATTTTGCTTACGCGTCTGGCATCGTACGTCCAGGCGTCCGCGGGATTGCATTGACAAACCAAAGGGCCACCGGACGAACACCATGAACGCAACTGAGGCCAGTCCCAGGGCACTTGATATTGCCCAGCACCTGATTGCTTACGAAGCGACTGCGCGAAGGCGTTCGGCCAAGGCGCAGCCAGCGGCCTTCCTGGTATGCGAGAAGATGCGCCGCCCCTTGAGCAAGGTCACTGGATCGGCGGGCTTTCGTTCGCTGCTGATGCGGGCCCTTGCTCTGGCCCGCCATGAGGCTCGCGCTCTCGATGCGGTGAAGGTGAAGCAGGACGGCTCGCTGGCCGGACCCGCCTACAGCGCGGAAGAGCCGGGAGGGGCGTTGCTGATTGCCCAACTGCTCGGCTTGCTCATCGCATTGGTTGGCGACGCCCCGACGATGCGCCTTCTGGTTGAAACCTGGCCGGCCGTGCTCGGCGCCGATTTGGGTTTCGGGGACAAGTCATCGCCCGCCTCGGCAAAATGGAGCGGATACCGGCAGGACGATCGTCGGCGGGGCGGCGAGAGACGTGTCGTTTACCGGGCCGTCGTTCACCGTGTGCTGCATTTCTTTTCGCAGGAGGATGCCGTCGCGATAAACCAGGCAATCCTGATTGAATCTGTGCGGCAGCATGAAATGAAGGAGGCGGCGGAGCTGCTGGCGCTCCAGTTGCAGGCAGAAATTGCAGCGAGGAAGAAGACCGAGCAAGCCTTGATCGCCAGCGAAAAGCTGGCGTCGGTCGGCCGCATGTCGGCCGTGCTTGCGCATGAAATCAACAACCCCATCGCAGCCGTGATGGATATTCTTTACCTCATTAAGGATGTCGATGGATTGCCCAGCCCCGTGCCGGAGTATCTGGAGATGGCGGACGGCGAACTGAAGCGCATCGCGCATATTACCCGCCAGACACTGGGCTTTTGCACCGACATATCGACGCCCACCACGTTCCGCGTGTGCGCCTTGCTCGACTCCGTGAAAGACATGCTGAAGGCCAAGATCAAGTCGAAAAATGCCGTTGTAGAACTACAGTGCGACGACAAGATGGAAATCGCCGCGATGGATGGAGAGCTGCGGCAGGTGTTCTCGAACTTCGTCCTAAACAGCCTTCATGCCATCGACCAGGGTGGCAGAGTAACGATGCGAGCGTCGGTCTCTCGCCATCCGCTGCACGGAAACCGCCGCATTCGGATCACAGTCTCCGACAACGGCGGCGGCATTCAGGCAGCGACGCTTCCGCACATATTCGAGCCGTTTTTTACCACCAAGGGCGCTGTAGGAAACGGCCTCGGCTTATGGGTCAGCAGACAGATTGTAGACAAGCATGGCGGCTCGTTGCGCGTCCGCTCCTGCACTCAGGGAATTCATCGCGGCACGACATTTTCAGTGGTTCTGCCTGCTTTTGTGGCCTAACCCCAAGTGTTGTCAAGCCCTCTGGCCTGTGCAAAACTCCAAAAACCACCGTCAACACAGGCGAAATAAATTTTCCAAACCGTGCATGTTATATCGCGGAACTCAATATAATTAACTCAGCACTCAAAACTCACAACTCAAAACTGAACAACTCCCTCCCAGACGCTAACGGCGCGGAACATTTACGCTCGTTCAGCCAGGCGCTGAAGGTGCGGGCAAACGAAGGTACGGATATAAGCCCTTTCGATAAGGGACTTTGCGAGAAATAGGGGGAGGGGAGAGCACCAAACTGGAGACAGGTCACTGGCAACCGGACAGCCACCCGGCTAGCTCGCAGCCGGTAGCTCGCAACTGATGGCAAAGCGAGCGCCGCCGCAGCAGAGGTACGAACCTAAACCCTTTCGATAAGGGACTTTGCGCAGAGTAGGGGGGAGGGGGGAGGGGGTGACTG
>DASRLB010000414.1:0-6554 GCA_035648695.1 Acidobacteriaceae bacterium
GGCGATTATCTGGCTGACCATCATCATCAACGTGGTGCTGATACCGCTGCGCTACCAGAGCATGAAGTCGGCGTTGAAGATGCAGCGCATTCAGCCGGGTGTCGAGGCCATCAAGGCGAAGTACGGCAAGCCCAAGGCGACCGATCCGAAGGCGGCGCAGATGAACGCCGAGGTGATGCAGTATCAGAAGGACCAGGGCGTCAACATGTTCGGCGGCTGCATACCGTCGCTGGTCCAGATGCCGCTGCTGTATGCGTTCTTTACGATGCTGACGCGCGTGGTCGAATTGCGGCAGGCGCACTTTTACTGGCTGCCGGACCTTTCGACGGCCGACCCGTGGCACATACTGCCGGTGGTGATGGTGCTGTCGTCGTTCCTGGTGCAGTTCTATACGCCTTCGCCGGGCGTGGACCCGCAGCAGCAGAAGATGATGGCGTTCATGATGCCGCTGGTGTCGGGCTACTTTACGTGGACCTACGCTTCGGGGCTTGCGCTCTACTGGGCGGCCGGCAACTTCATCATGATCGGACAACAGGCCGCGATGAATAAAACGGCGCTGGGCAAGGAGATGCGCGAGATTGCGCTGGAGCGCTCGCGGCGCAAGGCAGGCGGGCCGAAGACGATTCAAGGGCGCAGGTGAACTGCCGCGGGCTCCGCTGTTGAGGAGTCCTTGCAATTCAGATTGACAATCCTATTACTTTCGCACAGCATCCGTAAGTCATCTGGAACACGTAAAATTACGCCAATGGAACATATCGCTGAAGCCGCAGAAAAAATTGCCTCGCTGATGAAGCTGCTGACCACTACCGGCGGCCTTCGATTGAAGTTTCGCATTACGGCGGGGGCCGGCGCGGCCGATCCCGATGGGTTTGAGCGCCGCGATATTTACGTGGAATGCAAAGGGCCCGACGCCGATCTGCTGACCGACCACGATGGCGAAGTGCTGCGCGCGCTGGAACATGTGGCGGCGAAGATCCTGGCGCTGGAGTCGGAGGAGCATGACCGCGTGTCGTTCGACGCCAATGGCTTCAAGGCGGAACGCGCGGCGGATTTGAAGGAAGCGGCGGAGGATGGCATCGACGCGGTGGAAGATACGGGCGAGCCGTTCCACTTTGCGCCGATGTCGTCGCGCGAGCGGAGGATGCTGCACATGTTCCTGGTCGACTCGGGCCTACAGACGGCGAGTTCCGGCGAAGGGCCGCGACGGCATGTGGTGCTGTATCCGAAGGGATACAGGATTCCGGTGGAGCGGCCGAGCTTTGGGCGCGGCGGTAGTGGGCGTGGAGACCGTGGCAGAGGGCCGCGACGCGATGGGGCCGGTCGCGGAAGATATTAGACTAACGGACGTTCTTCATCGTCTGGTCGATGAAGCGGAATGTAGCTTCCAGCGCTTTCAAGGTGGCGTCGCGTGTCTGGTCCGGTGTTTTTCCGATAAAGCTGTGGCCAACGCCCGGCAATACAATCAGCTCGTGCGGCACGCCTGCGGCTTTCAATTTTCCAGCCATTTCCAGCGTTTGTCGGTGGGGCACCACTGTGTCCTCCGAGCCGACGATCAACAGCATGGGAGGATCGTTGCCGTCCACATAGGTGACTGGGCTTGCCACTGCCATTCGCGCGGCCCCGCATTGGGTATTGCCGAAGCAGCCGAGCAACTGCCATTCAGGGACGTCAGGCGCCTCACGGGACATGGCATTGTCCTGTCGGGCCTGAGCGGCAATCGTCGCCAGGTCGAAGACGCCGTACCATGCTACCGCTCCCTGCACACAATCGGAGACGTTCGATGATGCAATCGGGTCGGTCCTTGTGTCCGGCGCGGAGCTTTGCCCCGGCTGCTTCGGTTCAAGCGCAGCTGCATTGCAGCTGACAGCCATCAATCCCGACAGATGCCCGCCCGCGGATACGCCCCAGGTAATGAAGCGAGACGGATCGATGTCATAGGTGGAAGCATGGAGACGCAACCAACGAATGCCAGCCTTCACATCCTCGGCTTGCGCGGGAAATTTTGCCTCTCCGCTCAACCGATATTCGATGGAAGCCACGACGTAGCCTCTGGCCGATAGCGAAGCCAGCACACCCGGAAAATCAACGAATGGGACGCAGTGGCGTGCGTTGCCTCCCAGCCAGCCACCACCGTGGATGTACAGCACCAGGGGAAATCCATTTGCCGGCCGGTGAAGGGAGCTCGGCGGAAGATAGAGATCGAGCGTCAGGGAGCGATACCCGACCGGCTCCGAATAAACGACGCCGGAGATGCCTCTGACTCCGTTCGGGAATGCGGCGTCGTGGGATGGGTAACGGTCGGCCTTTGCATTGCCGGCGGCGATTTCGGGAGGAGGCGAAGGCAACTGGGCCACAGTAGATACCGAAACGCAGAGCGCCAGAGCAAATATCGGCAGGACACGAACCATGACTCTCTTCCTCTATTCGGAATCTTCGACCGTCAAAGGTGGGTGTGGAATCATGTAAAGGCTATCACAGCCGGCTGTGCCGCAGTCCGCGCTCCACTACAGCCGCCAAAAACGCGGCCTTCGGTCGAGACGACAAGGTTAAGGGTGAGTGGAAGAGAGCAGTCGAGCTTCGCTCGATACCCCACCCTTTCGCAAAGTGCGCAAAAGGATGGGCCACCCGGGGCGATTGCCTTCGGTCTAGGTGACAGCGCGGTCAGACTAACAGGACGAGCTTGCCGGTGAGGCCGCCTTTTTCCGAGATGGCGTGTGCTTCGGCGGCTTCGGAGAGCGGCATCATCCGTTCGATAGGCAGCGTGAGCTTGCCGTCGCGGATGGCCTCGCCGTAATGGATGAATGTGGCGGGGTCGGGCTTCGCCATAATGGCGGTGACCTTGATGGTGGGGTGCAAGGCTGTACCTTTGGGCTCGCCGAGGACGCTGCCGAAGTTGCCGCCCTGCTTGACCTTGGCGAGGAGCTTTGTAGCTGTCTCGCCGCCGACAGTGTCCGCGACGGCGTCGACCAGGCCGAGAGTGGCGAGCGCGGTGTCATCGTCGATGGCGATGGCGTCGATGACTCCGGGGAGGGATTTGGCTTCGTCGAGCTGTTTCTTGCGGACTCCCGCGATGACCTTGGCGCCGATTTCCTTGGCCGCGAAGACGGCGCAGCGGCCCACGCTGCCGAGCGCGCCGGTGATGAAGACCGTTTGTCCGGCTTCGACCTTGGCGGCGACGCGGACGATTTGATCTCCGGTGCATGAGACGAGTGGGATGGCTCCAGCGGTTGTTATTTCGAGGCCTTCGGGGACCTTTGCGAGGTCGCTGGCTTTGACGACGCAGAGCTCTGCGTACGTTCTGTTCGCGTAGGACATGACGCGGTCGCCCGCGATAAAGTTGGTGACGCCTTCGCCGACCTCGCGGACGACTCCCGCAACGTCGCGGCCGATGGGAGTGGGGAAGTCGACAGGGAAATGGTCTTTGGCGGCGCCGCTACGCATCTTGAGGTCGATGGGGTTGATGCTGGCGGCCGAGACACGCACCAGGACTTCGCCTTCGCCTGGTTTGGGGTCGGGGAAGTCTTCGTACTTCAGGTTCGACGGTGGACCGTATTCGTGGAGAACGGCAGCCTTCATGTTGGCACCTCTGTTGGTGAGATGCGAGGGCAGGGATTAGGGTTAGGGCTTGCGGGCGCGGAGGTGGCCGCGTGTAGCGTATGCCAAGATGTCTCTATCCACGGTTATGAGGGTGAGATTGTGTTCCCGCGCCGTGGCAACGAGGAGGCGGTCCGCCGGGTCACGGTGAAACGTCCCGGGCAGACGGGTGGATTCGATGAGAATCTGTGGGGACAGCTCGACCAGACGCAGGCCGCCGTCGGAAAGCGCGGTCGCCACAAACTCATCGACCGTATCAGCGATCGTATAAACCCCGTCCGCAACGAGGCGGGCGAGCTCAAGGATCGAGATGGCCGAGAGGAAGACCTCTCCCAAAGCCTGGCGATGTTCTGCCTCTTGGACGAACTCGCGCGTGAAGTGGGAAAGCTCGTTGCGCTGTGCCCAGAACCAGATATGAGTATCGAAGAGCAGCCCGTTCATGCTGCCTTACGACCCTTTGGTTTATCCGCGCCAAGCTGCCTGACAAGCCGCTGATGGGAATCTTCCCACTCCCTGGCGGATTCGGCTTTGAACTTCTTCCACTCGGTCGCATTCGGGCTGCGACTCCCTTCGCTGCTGCTGCGACCGAAAATAGACCGGAATGGTTTGGCAGCCCCCGCGGGTTGAGTGATCTCAGCCACGACCTTGCCGCGCTTGGTCACGATGACTTTCAAATTGTCGTTAAGCACCTGGTCCAGCAAGCTCAGGCACTTGGCTTTGAACTCGGCGGCGGCGATGATGCGGGTTTCGGGTTGGGAGGCGGCCTTCATGACCATAGTCTATGACCATGGTCATGAGGAAGGCAAGTTCTCATTTCGCGGAAGGGAATTCTTCGATGTGGAACTCGCCTTTGCGGCCGAAGTATATGACCTTGCGGCCGGTAATGAAGACCTGGTAGGCGGCGCAGCCAGCGCGAAAGATGCGGACGAGGAATTCGGGGTAGCGGATGGTGTCGGCTTGCGCGGCGCGGATGGCGGCGAGGACGGCTGCGGCGTCGAAGTCTGCGGCGACTGGAGTTGCGGGGAGTGTCATCGGTTCGACGTGCGTGCCTTCGGGCGTGTAGAAGGTGTCCTGGGCGGTGAGGAGGTCGGCGCGGTAGGATTCGACGCCGGCGGCGGAGAGGGTGCGGACGACTTCGCCGAAGGTGATCTGGCCGGATTCGGATTTGTGGAGGGTGTCGTGGAGGAGTTGGGTGTTCATGCGGCTAAGGATACGCAATTTATAACGCGGTTTTCAATTTGATGTGGCTTTCGATGGCTTCGACCATGCTGTCGCAATCGTATGAACCGTCGTGTTGCTGACCGTTGATGTAGAAGGTTGGTGTGCCCTGGACGCCGGAGGCGATGCCGCTGTCGATGTCGGTCTTGACGCGAGCGGCGTAGGCACCTTCGGCGAGCGCGTGCTTGAGGTGGTCGGAAGAGAGGCGGAGCTGGACTGCGAGCTTGAGGAGCGTGGCGTGTTTGAGGTTGGCCTGATGCTCGAAGAGGAGGTTGTGCATCTCCCAGAATTTGCCGTGGGCAGAGGCGAATTCGGCGGCTTCGGCGGCGTGCTCGGCGTAGGGATGCATGTCGAGAGGGAAGTTGCGGAAGACGAATCGTAGCTGGTCGCCGAAGTGTTGCGGCAACTGCTTGACGATGGGATAGGCGTCGCCGCAGGAGGGGCATTGGTAGTCGCCGTACTCGACGAGGGTCCAGGGTGCGTTGGTTTTGCCTTGCGAGTAGTCCTGGGCGGTGACGCGGGTGGTGAGCTTGGTCATGGTGGTTGGATGCCGGTGACCGTGGGATGAGGCTTTCTATTTGCGAGGGCGACTTTCGCAGAGGCGGACGAGTTCATGGAGGGAGTAGACTGCGGGGCGCCGCCCTGAACGTTCGACCAAAAGTTTGAGTGTGCCATCTTCTACGAGTTTGCCGAGAAGACGCAGCACCATGGCGCGCGTGGGCATGTCTTTTCGCGAATGAAGCGCGTCGGCCTGAAAGATGGGTTGCGCAAACATTGCGTCGAGCAACACAAGTGCGAACCGGGAGTTTGTCAGGTCAAACATGCGGTCGCGGAGCTTCTGGTGCAGATGAAGAATGCGTTTGACGCGGTCGACGTTCCAATGGGCTTGTGTGGTGACGGCTTCCAAGAAAAAGAGACACCACTGCGTCCAGGCTTCTTTCGTGCGGCTAAGTTCACGAAGGTGTCCCACATATTCTTCGCGGTGATCCTCGAGATATTCGGAGAGATAGAACGTTGGTGTGCTGAGAATCCCCTTGTTGAAGAGAAACAGTGGGACGAGGATGCGGCCCAATCTTCCATTGCCATCGAGAAAGGGATGGAGAAACTCAAACTGTGCGTGGATAATTGCGAGTTGAACGATCGCATCCTTGTCTTCGTGGTGGTAGTACTTCTCCCACTCGCCCATTGCGCTGAGCATTACAGGTGGAGAAGGAGGGATGAAGTCAGCGTGTTCTATCGAAAGCCCATGCCGGCCGATGTAGTTCTGCACGCGACGGAACTGACCCGGCGCCTTATTCTGGCCTCGAACGCTGGTCATGAGGTTTTCGTGCAAGGTGAGAAGGAGATTGAGGCAGAAAGGCTTCTTATGAAGCTCCCGCTCGGCTACGCGCAATGTTTTGCGGTAGTTGACGATCTCTTCGATGTCTCTGCGGCTCTCTTTTTCTGCGGGATATTCACCGGCTTCGAAGCGAAAGACCTCTGTCACTGTAGCGGTTGTGCCTTCGATGCGGGACGAAAGAACGGCTTCGCGCATCGCCAATGGCGACATGAGCAGGGACGCATCGGGTAAATAGCGCAGGAGGCCGCTGAATTCGGAAACGGCGCGATTTGCACGACCCATGGCAGGGATGAGAGCTTCCCAGTCGAGGTGGCGGATAGGTAGCGATTCTGGAGTCGCGGGCTGCATTAATTTATGTATACAATAGTAAAAAAAAGTATACAAGAAAAAGGTTATGTATACC
>DASRLB010000415.1:0-3021 GCA_035648695.1 Acidobacteriaceae bacterium
CCGCCCCCCTCAGCACGCTAACCACGCCCAAGCTCATCATCACCTACAACACGAGTTCAGCCCCCGCCATCGCCCTCCACGCCGCCGACCCAAAGGTAACCGCCGAGTTCCCCACCCGTAACGACGTAGCCTGCGTCCAAACCCTCACCCGCTTCCTCGACCTCTACGCCCCGACCGGCAACTGAAAACTCGCAGCCGATAGCTCAAAGCTGGCAGCCGAAAGCAAGACCAGCTGACCCGGCGCCCACAGCGCCCTTCACTATCCTCTACGCCCTAAACACTATCCACTGCCGCTAAGAAGCGAAGGCGTCCGATATTCAGGACGCCTTGCAATAGGTGGGAGGGTTTGTTGCGGATAGGTGAAGCCAAACCTGTGGGGAGATAGGCTCGGCACTTGCATACTACACTCTATAAGACGCAATCCAGCCCGGAAAAGTTCCGCACAGTAAGGCGCTCCCCGACCCTAGCGTCGTCCGGCAGACATAATTAATCTCCATATCAGGCTCTTTTTCTTTCACTTACCTCTTGACGCGGGACTCCGGACTGGTTACTGTTGCTTATTACCGCAGGTACTTTCGTAATAGCCATTCCCCCCAGAGGTGTTTCATGAAACTCTCCGCTCTACGCTTTGCAGTGCTTTTAGCCTTCGTGGCTTGCTTCTCTGTCGGTGAAGCATCGGCCAATACCATCACAGTCAATAACCCTTCTTTTGAAATACTTCCTCCAGGCGGGCTTCCCTTGGCCGGCTGCGGTCCTGCTTGCAGTTACAGCATAGCCCCCGTTCCGGACTGGACTGCCGGCACAGGACAGTTTCAGCCTGGCCCTACCCTCAACCTGGCCTACTTCAATTATGTGCCCGATGGAATCACCGTCGGATATACCAACGGTCCCGATCTCACGCAGACGGTCGGTGTAACCGTCCAGAATGGCGTCACCTACACCATGACCGTGGACATCGGACATCGGACGGACGCGACGACGTACGGCGGGATCGCCGGTCTGCTGGTCGGTAACACCTTCATCCCCGCGACTGGCACGGACCCGGGGCTCGGTAATTGGGGAACTTATACAGCAACGTTCACCGGTGACAGCGGAAACGCCGGCGATACGATAACGGTTGACCTGCGTTTCGACGGTTATCAAGGGGATTTCGACAACGTCCAGTTGAGTGACAATGTGAGCAGCAACGTCGGCCCGTCCGTTCCCGAGCCGAGCTCCATCAGCCTCCTCGCCCTCGGCCTCGGTAGCCTCGCCGGTGTGGTGCGTCGCAAGTTTCGTTCCTAAACAACGAAACAAGTAGTGCAGCAGAAAGCCATCTCTTCGGAGGTGGCTTTTTGCTGCATCCCTGACTGCCGACAAAGGTCTGATTTCAAAAGTCGCAAGCCTTTTCGGACGACCACCAAGCGGTAGGTACGGGTTTCAGCCCGTACATTTGACTTCACGACCTCGTCAGTATCCAACACGCCTTCGCCTCTCTGCGAAAATGTGTCGCCACATCCGCCGCCGAGAATTCCGCCGGCCACCGCGACGCATGCGTCCGCCACGCAAAGTGATAGTGCTCCAAAATCAACGCCGTCCGCGGCAGGTGCGATCGAGAACTCACCACCTCCGCCGACTTCCACCCGTGCTCCTCCATCAACTTCTCGCTGAAGTAAATGTTCTGGATCGTATTCATCGCCTGGCCTTCTTCGACGATCGCCTCCGCCGGCACGCCCTGGGCTTCCGCGAACACCTTCATCGCATGGGCCTCGACAAGGTTGTTATGCGTCGGCCCGCCCGTCATAATCGCGTGCGCCGCGACCCCCGCCTTATACTCGCGGACACCCTCCAGCACCCGCTCCCGCAGCTCCGGCGCCAGCGTCCCATCCGGCTTTGGAGGCTGCCCCAGCACGATCAGCATATCGAAATGCGTCAGCTTCGTATTGCTGGTTGGAATCGCACAATAGTTCGCATACAACACCCCGGCCGCCACCACGACCTTGAACACCGCCGCAATCAGCTTCATCCGCAAATTTTACAGCCCCAACCGCACCATCGCCGGGTTACACTGAGCGCGTCATTTGTCGGCCCGTTCCGCCCATCTCAAGTTCCAAGGAGAATCCCATGTCGGATCCATCGAACCCGCAAGGCGACTGGCAGCAAGTTCCCCACACCCCAGCCGATCCGGCCTCCCAAGCCTACCCACCGCCGAGCCAGGGCTATCCGCCGACGCCCGCTGGCAGTTACCAACCACCGCCCGCCGGCTACACCCCACCGCCGCAAGCCGGATACCCGCCGGCTCCGGTGCCTCCGCAATCCGCGCCCATGTCCCCGACGTCGGTTGCCGCCATCTCCTACCTCACCTTCATCCCCGCGATCATTTTCCTGGTCACCGAGCCCTACAAGCGCATGCCGCTGGTGCGTTTCCACGCCATCCAATGTCTCGCGTTGACCGTCGTCGCCGTCATTGTCAGCATCATCGTCGGCGTGATCATGGTGCCACTTATGGTCACGGGCCTCTGGTTCGTGGCCCATCTGCTGTCTCGCCTCGTCGATCTCGCCTTCATCATCATCTGGATTTTGTGCATCTTCAAGGCCAGCAAGGGTGAGTGGTTCAAGCTGCCGATCATTGGCGACTTCGCCCTCAAACAGGCCCAAAAGCCCTAACCGTCGGGAGCAGCGGTGCCGGATGCTCGGGTTGCCCGACTCATCGCGCAGCACATCGCGCGATGAGTCGGGTTTGCACAATTCCTCCACCTCGGCGGCCCCAAGCGCCAACGGCGCGTCCTATACCAGCCCGGGGCAACGCCCCGGGTTACCGAACCACCACCGCACCGAGCGCTGAAGGCGCGGCCTATCCCCGTCACACCCTCACCCCACCGCCACTATCCCATACTTCGCCGCCAGAAACCCCCTCAAAACCGCCGGCAGACTCCCCGCCACCTCCTGCCAGCTCAACACCGCCATCCGGCTGCGCAGATCGAAACTCACGACCGCCCGCAGCACCCGAAACCACATCTCCTGCAAATCGGCCCGCCGCCC
>DASRLB010000416.1:0-7137 GCA_035648695.1 Acidobacteriaceae bacterium
CACCGACACCGCCTCCGCCGAGGCCCCCCGCCACCTCAAACTCATCCTCCCGCAGCCCGAAATCCTCATCCTCAACCTGCGCGACTATCCCGCGTGGGACGTCGCCGTCAACACGCCGCATCAAATCGCTCCCGAATGGCCGCGGCACATCCGGCGCGACGACGGCCTCATCGCCATCCCTCTCCGCGCCGGCAACAACACCATCGACATCTTTTGGCGGCACACTCTCGACGAGCAGCTCGGCCTCCTCATCAGCGCCCTTGCCGTCTGCGTCTACACCGCGCTGATCTTCTTCAGCCGCTCGCGTAGAATCGTAGCTTGACCGCGATGAACACCGACGTAAAAGCCTTGCTCACCAGCGGCGTCACCCTGACCGACGCCGCACTCGAACGCCTGCTCCCCGCCGCCACGACGGAGCCGCACTCCATCCATCGGGCGATGAGGCATTCGACGTTCGCGGGTGGCAAACGCCTGCGCCCCATCCTCTGCATGGAAGCCGCGCGCATGGTCGCGGGCGCGCTTCCCGACGGCGCGGCCGTGCTGGGTTCCGATGAGTTGGGCGCGGCCATCGAAATGCTGCACACCTATTCGCTGATCCACGACGATCTGCCCGCGCTCGACAACGACGACCTGCGCCGCGGCAAGCCCACGTGCCACGTCGCGTTCGGAGAGGCCACAGCCATCCTCGCCGGTGACGCGCTGCAAACTCTCGCCTTTCAAACCATCGCCCAACTCCCCGCGCCCGCCGCGACCACGGTCGCGATCCTCCGCGAAGTCGCCATCGCCGTCGGCACCGGAGTGGGCGCGGATCTGCCGGGCTCACTTCCTCCCGGCATGATCGGCGGCCAGGTCATGGACATTGAAGGCGGAGGAACGAAACCCACCGCCGAACTCGTCGAGCGCATCCACCGCGCCAAGACCGGTGCCCTGATCACGGTCTCCATCGTCGCGGGCGGCTTGCTGGGCCTCGGATATTGCCTCGCGCGCGGAGAAGACATTCGCCCCGGGCCCAACTACGGTCTGGACATCATCGCCCGCCTTCGCACCTTCGGCGAAAAGGCCGGACTCGCCTTCCAGATCGTCGACGACATACTCGACATGACGCAGACCTCCGAAGAACTCGGCAAGACCGCCGGCAAGGACACCGCCACCGACAAAGCCACTTGGCCCGCGGTCTTCGGCATCGAGCAATCGAAGCATGATGCAGCGGAACTCATCGCCGACGCGTTCGCCGCGCTCGGGCCCTTCGGCGACGCCGCCACGCCCCTCAAATCCCTGGCCCAATACCTCGTCGACCGCACTCACTAGGAGACCGCCATGCGCTTCCGGCCGCGGCACTATGTCCTCATCGTCATCATTATCGGCATCGGCTTGTTCAACATCTGGCGCTCCCACCGCGCACGGCAGCAACCGCTCGATCAAACCATCCCCGAACCGAAAATGATTGTCCGCGGCACCGCGCCCGCGTGGGATGTTTACGACAACGCCGCCGCGCTCCGCGATGCTCCCGGGCCAAAGTTCGAGCCGGCGCTCAAAGCCCTCAACCAGGCCATCGACAATACCAACGCCACCGCGATCCCACCGCAGGCCTCGGCCAGCGAGGTCGCCGGTCTGCACGGCTGCCAGACCTGGCTCCTCTTCTATCGCCAGGAGCACCTCTACCCCACCAACCGCGCGGGCTGGCTCGCCGAAACCAAGCAGCACGTCGACTCCTGCGTCGCCAACCATCGAGACATCGCGAAGTGACCGACGCTGAACTACTCCAGTCCCTCCGCGACTGCTACGACCCCATCCTCAAACGCAACATCGTCGACCTCGGCCTCATCCGCTCCGCGACACTTACGCGCGACGACGAAGCCCCCGGCGTCGGCGTGCCTGCTCGCTATATCGCGCACATCACTCTCACCGCGCCGGCCGCCGACGAAGCCGCCGTCGCGCAGCTACAGGCGCAAATCGAAAACCGCCTCGCCGGCCTGCCCGCAATCTCGCGCACGGTCGTCACGCTCCTGCCAACGCCGTTTCCAATTCTGCGATAATCCGGTTGCCGGACCTCAATATGCCACGCCGCAAATCCATCGCCGCGATCCATCCCTTCGACGTCCGCCACGGCACGGACACGTCGGGCATTATGTTCGGAAAGGAAATCGCCCGCGGCACGGCCATCGAACCCGACGACCTGACCGCCTACTACGGCGTCGCGCCCAGCATCCTCGAAACCGTGCTCGACCACTGGCTGCAACTCACCGCGCCCAAACACTCCATCGAGCGTTATACCTTTCTCGACATCGGGGCAGGCAAGGGCCGCGCGATGCTGCTCGCGTCGCAATTTCCGTTTGCGGCCATCGAGGGCGTCGAGTTAAACGAAGGTCTCATCGCCATCGCTCAGCGCAACATAGAGATCTGGCAGCGCGATCCGCGCGCTGCGGCGCTCGCACCCATCACGCTGCACAACGCGGACGCCACCGCGCACCCGCTGCCCGACGGGCCGATTCTCGCCTTCTTATTTCACCCGTTCGAGACGGTACTGCTGCGCCGCTTCTTGCGTCACATCGAAAGCGAGCTTACGCGCAAGCCACGCGCCTTCGATCTCATCTACGTGAACGCCGAGCACGGCTCGTCGCTCGACCATCATCCTGCCTTCACGCGTCTGTGGGAAGGCCGTGTCGCAATGTCCGCGGCCGACCATGTAGCCGACCTCGCGGCCATCGCGGAGCAGAAAGAATACGGTTCGACCGGCGACGAGCTTTGTTCCGTTTATCGCTTTACGGGGCGATTACCGAACTTCGATGCGCTGCGCGCTCAATTGCGGAATAAAATTGAAACATTGGGAACTAAAGAAACATCCCATACGTAGAAGTCTGTGAACGCAGAATGCAACACCGGTCCGATCGACAACAACCGACAGACCAAACTGCACACAGGCTGCGCCGGTTCGAGTGACTAAAAAAACTCACCGCGCTACATCCAGTGATTGGGGACGGCTGAGTCTAGATCTCATTCCCGCCCACGCTGACAACCATCATCGACTGACTATTTTGTCGATCTACCAGGGGCATTCGCGCCTTCGCGGCGCCACGCTCCAGAGGAGAATAACTATGTACGACGCTATCGTTGCAACATTTGCCGCACTTACTGTCTTCGTTCCCACATTCATCGGCCTGCGTGCGCGCACCAACGCCGACTGGCGCGATCAGTAATCCACAAAAACTGAACCATCTACCGCTCCTCGACGCCGGTTCCCCCCGCGTCGAGGAGTTTCTCTTTAACGCCAGCGCACATGCAGCAGCCGCTCGGTCTCATTCTCGCCGACCGTCATCGCAATCTCGGCATCGGCGCGCTCCATCACGCTCGCAAACTTGTCGCCCCACTCGACAATCACCAGAGCGTCGGGCGCGTCGGCCATCTCCCACACGCCCAGCCCTTCGACCTCATGCTCATTTTCCAGCCGATAGAGATCGAGGTGATACAGCCTCACCCTGCGCCCCTGATATTCATGCACCAGCGTGAACGTCGGACTCGTTACATCCTCAGCCGACGCCGCACCCAGCGCCGCGGCTATACCCTTCACCAGAGTCGTTTTCCCTGCGCCTAAATCTCCGCGCAGCACCACCAGTTTTGGCGCCGGCAGCAACTCCGCAATCATTTCTCCAAGCGCCAGCGTCCCCCCGACGCTCCTGGTCCGCAACCGCTTCTCCCGCGTAAACTCTCGCATCATTTCCACTGACAACTCAAAACTCTCGACTCAAGACTCATCAATACCCGCTCTTTCTCTACGCGCTGCAAACCCTCGCTCCTCATCCCTCACCAACCCGCTCTTCCTCTACGCTCATTGCTCATAGCTCTACGCTCGTTCGAAACCCATCACCGTCCCGGCAATCCAGGTAAACCCATCCACATCCCGCACCCGCGCGCGGAACGCCTCCCACAGATGCGCGACTGTATCCATCGCGAGCACCGTATGCTCATCCTGCGCGCGCGCCGCAAAGTCTCCTGCGAGCCCATGCAAAAACACCGCCGCCTCAACCGCTGCGGCAACATCCTCGGAATACTGCGCAAGCATCGCCGCCACGATCCCCGTCAAAATATCGCCGCTCCCGCCCTTCGCCATCGAAGGATTGCCGGTCGTATTCACCGCAATGCGGCCATCGGGATGCGCGATCAGCGTGCGCCATCCTTTCAGCACCAGCGTCACGCCATGCTCGGTCGCAAACTTCCGCGCGACGCCAATCCGGTCGGCCTCCACTTCCTTCACCGTCGTCCCCATCAACCGCGCCATCTCTCCCGGATGCGGCGTCAGCACCAGCGTCCTCCCGCGCGCCGCATCGCGCAGTAAAGCCGTCTTGCCCGCGAACGCATTCAGCGCGTCCGCATCGATCACCATCGGCACCGTGCAACGCTCAACCAGAGCGCGCGCAAACTCGCTCGCTTCACCGTCAGTGCCAAGTCCTGGCCCGACCGCGACCACCTTAATCCCTTTCAGCAATTTCTCCAGCGACTGCGGCTCCGCATTCGCCAACTCAACGCTGCCGTCGCGCTCCGCCAATGGCGCGCACATCAATTCGGGCGCTACGCTTGCGACGATGGGAAGGATCGAAGCCGGCACCGCAGCGGTCACCAAACCTGCGCCCGCACGCATCGCGGCAACGCTCGCCATCGACGGCGCGCCGGACTTTCCCCAGCTTCCGCCGACCACCAGCACATGTCCGAACTTGCCCTTGTTGCCATTCACATCGCGCGGCTTCTCCGCGATTACCTTCGACGCTCCGGCCCACGTCAACTTCGTCGTCGATTGCACCGCCTCATCCGGCGATCCGATGTCCGCAACCACCACCGCACCGAAAGTCCCCGTCGTCAGATGCCCAAACACATGCGCCATTTTCGGCGCGGTAAATGTCACAACCGCATCCGCACGAAACGCCTCATCATTTTTTTCGGCGAAAGAATTCGCATCCCACCCGCTCGGAAGATCGACCGCAACCACCGGCACATCTGTCTTCGCCACGAGGTCTCGCGCAACCGCTGCCAGCCCACGCAGCGGAGGCTTGAACCCCGTGCCGACAATCGCATCCACGATCAATGCGCCGCCATGGACCGCCTCGCCCAGCGCCGCTTCATCCGCGACCTCGCGCACTTCGCAGCGATTTAAATTTCCTAACGATGAGAGCGCCGCAGCCGCATCGCCTTTCACATCGGCAGCCCCGCCAAGCAGCACAACCCGCACCGTGCGACCGCTCACCGCCAGATGACGTGCCGCGACAAAACCGTCGCCGCCATTGTTTCCCTTGCCGCACAACACGACGACATGTCCACCCATCGGGTGTTGCCGCTCGCAGAAGCGCGCCACCGCGCGGCCCGCATTTTCCATCAGCGTGGCAATCGGGACTCCCGCCTCAACCGAGCGCCGGTCGGCCTCGCCCATCTCCGCTGCGGTGAGGATTTTCATCGCCGCTATCGGCCGCCCACGCCGGTCCGCGCCGCGGCTTCGACGTCTGCCGCGGGGGACTTCGGCTGGAAGTAATTCTGCTCATACATCGCGCGATAGAATTCGCCCGTCAACTCGGCCGCCTTGGGTCCGAACGTCGGCTTGCCGCCTTCGAGAAAGACCACGGTCACAATGCGCCCTGTCGGCGCGTCTCCGTACGACACGAACCATCCAAACCGCGTGCCGTTGTTGGAGCACGTGCCCGTTTTTCCGAACACCGGGAACTGCACGAAGTTCGCTTTCAACGATCGCGCCGTGCCAAAGTCGACCGCGCCGCCCATCCCCGGCAAAATCTCCGGAATCACGTCCTTGATGTCGAGCAGCCGTTTCACCTTGGGCTGAAACGCCATCACGTCGGCTTCGGTCGTCGGGTGCTGCAGGTAATACAGCGTGCCGCCATTCGCAATCGCCGAGACCAGCGCGCCAAGCTGCAGCGGCGTCATCGAAATGCTTTCGCCGAACGAGCACATGCGTCCCACGCCGCCCAGCGCCGCCGGCAGTTCCGTGTCGGGATAGGTCCCCAACTGCTCGCCCGGAATGTTGTAGCCCGCGAGCTCGCCCAGGCCAAACTCATTCGCATAATGCTTCACGCGCTCAAAGCCCATCGCGCGCCCGAGCACTTCGAAATAGAGGTTGACCGACTTCGCCAGAGCATGGGTCAAATCGAGCGAATAATGTCCGCCGAGGTTCACCGGCGTATCCGACTTGATAAGACCTTCCTTCAACGCCGCCAGCGCCACCGCGACCTTGATCGTCGAGCACGGTTCCGCGCCCGCGCTCAGCGCCAGCTTCTGGTTGACCATCGCGAGAATGCGTCCGCTGGATGGATCGATCGCCAGCACCGTGCCATTCATGTTCCCCAGCGCAGCAACCGCCGCCGCGCGCACCACCGGATCTTCACCGGCCGTCACATCGCCCGCCGTTACGTCATCGGCAAAACTGCTCGCCGTAAAGCGCTCGCCATAACGATGCGCCAGGCGCGCCCGCCCTCTCGCATTCACGCGCGGCGACATCCGTGCCGCAACGCGAGCATGGCCGGAAGTCTTCGCAGAGGGAGTATGGCTCGTCTTCGGCGCAACCGCGTGCTTCTTCGCCGCTGGTGTCGCGTGGCGCCTGGACGTTGCGCTATGGCTCTTCGGAGCAATATGTTTCGGCGTCGCTGCCATTGCCGAGGCGACGCCCAACAATTGTCCCAGCGCGAGAACTAAAATCGTTGCTCTTCGTCTCATCATTTCTCTCATTTCAAATTCTATCGGCGTTGCGACGATCGCGCGCTAGTGATTGCGCCGCAGGAACGCAGGAATATCCAACTCATCCGTCGCCGCTTCCGGCTCCGGCGCGCCCGCGTATCCCGAGAACGCAGGCGTTCGCGACGGCGCGCTCTGTGTGCGGGTCTCGCTATCAGGTAAGACGCCGCGCGCGGGAGAAACGTCATGCGGAGTTGCATCTTCGCTGCTCAAGGGTGCCGGAGGCCGCTTGAAAAAATCGTCGTCGAAGACCGACGCCGCCACCGGCAGCAACTCTCCGCGCACAGAAGAAGCCTCCGCCGCAGGTTCGTTCGCCTCTGCCCCCACGATCTTCGGCGCCTCGACCGCGGACTCATCGTGCAGGAAAATCCGCGCATACTCATGAGAATTTTCCGCCTGCGGGAATCC
>DASRLB010000417.1:0-2083 GCA_035648695.1 Acidobacteriaceae bacterium
GTGCCGACGGCCCGCGGGGGCGCCTGCGCGCTCGCCACGCTCGCCAGCGCCATTGCAGCCACGCAAAGGATTGTGATTGCTCTACTTCGTGCCATGTGATTTTTGTCCAGTTCTCTCGCTTCGGCGGTCCGGGTCTCTCGCTTCGGGGCCGCGCCACAGTCGCGCAAAAGCTGACGGGCATTCCCTGCCGAAAAGAGTCCCTGCTTGGGATACGATTGAGGGTCCCAAAAGTTTCTAAAATTGCCGCTATGTTCTATTTTCGCTCAGGACAAGTGTGCTATGCGCGCAAAAAGGATGCAAGTGGGCAAACACCGCCCGCCCCGCTCCTTTATTGGATGCGGATTGCGCCTTTACGGTCTAGGGAAGTTTTGAGTCGTCGGTAACCGGCAAGTCGATATGAGACGGGTACTTGGCCGAGCCGTATATGCTTACCGTTTCAGCCTTGTAGGCGTCCGCCGGCGCCGACATGATGTTTTCCACATAAGTCTGTGGATTGCGGTCGTACAGCGGGAACCAGCTCGACTGCACCTCCACCATCATGCGATGTCCCTTGAGGAACGTGTGATCGCAACCGTGGAGGCTCCACTTGTACTCGTTCACCTCGCCCGGCTTCACCGGCTGGGGGTCCGTGAAGCTGTTGCGATACCGCCCGCGCAGGATCTCCTCGGCGACCATCAGTTCGTACCCGCCCTCGCTTTCCGGCGCGACATCGATCAGCTTCACCACCCAGTCGGAGTCTGTGCCCGTCGTCGCCGCGAAGATATCCGCGACCACATCCCCCGTGACCGTCACGTTGTCGGCGAGCACGGGCGTCTCGAAGTTCGCGAGGTCCTTGCGGCCGGAAACAAATTTCTGGTCCTCCACCAGCCACGTCCGCCACGTCGAGCCTTCACCGTAAGTGGACTGGATAGGCCGGTTGCGATACGGAACAGGATCGGCAGGATCGGCCACATACGCCGCGGCCTTCACGTCGTACGCGCCCTTGGGAGCGGTGAAGGTAAGCGTCTTGTCCGGCGCAAGGTAAGCGCGGGTACCACGAAAGCCCGCCTTCGGCGGCCATATGGCATAGCGGTGCCAGGCGTTTTCGCCGGTGCGGAAGCTGGCCGTGTCGGCCAGGTCGAAACCGGGCTTGCCCTTCAGATAGAACTCGAAGAACGGAGCTTCAATATCGTGCCTGTAGTATTCCCCGGTTTTCTGGCCGCCGAATGAAATTTCGCCGAATTTTCCGCCCAGCGAATCGCCCGGCCCGAACCCCCAGCCGCCGTGGTTCCACGGCCCGAGAACGAGAAAGACCTTATGCCGCGGGTCGTTGGCGGGCTCATGCGGACGCAGCGCGGCGTACTCGGCCTGCGTGCCCCACATGTCCTCCTGGTCCCAGTAGCCGCCCACTTCCAGCGTCGGGACCTCGGGCTTCGACAGATGCGGCTCGACCGCCATGTCCTGCCAGAACTTCACATAAGTGGGCTGCGAAAGGAACATCTTCGCCGTGGGCAACTGCGTCATATGCGCCGACTCGGCCGCGCCGGCGAAGTTAACGTGCGAAAGAAAGAAGTCGAACTGGTCACCCTTGTTGTCGACCGTAGCGTCGGTCTTCTGGCCTTCCAGCTCCTGCACATAATCGAACCCGTAAGTCTCGCGGAAGGCGCCGTTGTGGAAAAAGTCGTCGCCCAGCCAGATGTCCGTCATGGGCGCCTGCGGGCTGATGGCCTTCACGGCCGGGTCCGCGTCGATGCCCGCCATCATCGCCAGAAAGCCGGGATAACTCACCCCAAGCACGCCCACCTTCCCGCTGTTGTTGGGAGTATGTTTGAGCAGCCAGTCGACGGTGTCGCGCGTATCGGTCGTCTCGTCGACATCGTTCTTGGTGGTGTGCTTGACGATCGGCCGGTTCATCACGAACTGGCCCTCCGAGCCGTAGCGTCCGCGGATGTCCTGATAGACGAAGATGTAGCCGCTGGCGGCGAGGTCCGGCTTGCTGAGCTTAACCGTAATCTCGCTCGAATTGGCGACGCCGTAGGGCGTGCGCGTGATCAGGAACGGCAGCGCCGGCCCAGTCGTGTCGCTGCCGACGGGGCGCACGATG
>DASRLB010000418.1:0-9949 GCA_035648695.1 Acidobacteriaceae bacterium
AGGCAGCCGCGAATATCAAGGCCTTGGGGTATGAGTAGATGGGTGGTACCCGAGGCGCTCCGACATTTTCAGACCATACTCGCGCACCAGTGCGCCGAGCCGCGGAATGTCTTTAGGGCGCATCTGTAGCGAAGTGGCACCCAGGTTGACTGCCGCGATCATGTGGCCGCCACTGCCGAAGATCGGCGCACCGACGGCGCAGGTGTCGATCTCGTTTTCTCCATTGCCCACCGAATATCCCTGCGCCCGTATGCGCCCCAACTCCTTCTTCAGCAACTCCGGATCGGTGATCGTCTTGGGCGTCAGCGCCGGCAAAGGCAGCGTGCTCAGAATGCGATCGATCTCTTCTTCGGAATGAAACGCCAGTAGTGACTTCCCAATCGCCGTCGAGTGCAGATGCAACGTTCTGCCCACTTCGGTCCTTAGCCGGATGCTCGCCATCACTTCGATCTTCTCGATGTAGACGGAGCGGTTGCCTTCGAGCACCGCGATATGAGCAGTGATCTGCGCTTTGTCCGCAAGTTCTTTCAGCAGAGAATACGTCGACTTGCGCAGGTCGATGCCGGCGATCAACTCGCTGCCCAGGCTGAACAGTTTCAGGCTGAGCGAGTATCGGTCCTGCTCGTCCTTATGGACGTACCCCCGCGCCTTCAGCGTTTGCAAAATCGCATACGCCGAGCTCTTGGGAATCTTGAATTGATGGTTGACCTCGCTCACCGTGATTGTGCGCAGCTTGATCAGCGCTTCGATGATGTCGAGGGTGCGATGGATGGCCGGAACAGAATAGACGTTCGGGCCCTTTGCAGCAGTCGGAGATGTGCCAGGAGTGGACAATGTCTAGGGGATTGACTAATAGAACTACTAGACATAGTACCATTTGGCCTCGCACCGTCCTACTGCGATCCGCCTCAGCGGACCTTCCCTCTCGCGGCTACCTTCCACGATCCGACAATCTCTCCCTTGCGCGCCAGCAGCACCTCGTCATGCATATTGATGCAGGTGCAAACATGGTTAGGAATGACGGTGAGCACTTGCCCAACCGCAAAGCCGGTCAGGTCGTCCGCCGCTAGATAGCCGTGCTCCTCATTCAGCTTGGATACTCGCGCGGTACGCTCCATCACCTCGCCGTAGCCGACCTTTGACCCCGCGCTCAACAGGTCCGAAGAGAAGGTTTTTGAGCCGGCATCCACGATCACATGTCCGGGCACGGCGGTAGATACAACCGTAGTCACGACCCGCACCGCGCAGTCTTCCAGCCCGCACAGGCCCTGGTAATACGTATTCAGGTCGTTGTAGATATAGGTCCCCGGGCGAATTTCCGAAATCCCTGGAACCAGATGCGACATCTCCGCCGCGGGCGTCGAACCCGCGGAAACAATCTCCACCGACAGACCAGCGCCGCGGAACGCTTCGATCGTCTCCCGCACATCCGCCGACAAACGCTGTATCTCAGCAGCACGTTCCGACTCGTTGCCCCAGACACTTCCAAAATAAGTGAACAGCCCTCGCAGCGTTATGTTTGGAAGCAGCGAAATCTTCTTTCCAAGTTCGGCCGCTTCTCGACCGGCAGCGACGCCGCAACGCAGCGCTCCTGAATCGAATTCCACCAGGACGCCAAAGTTGCATCCAGCCTCGGACGCAATGCGCGACATCGCCTCCGCCGTTCGCAGAGAGTCGACCGCGACAATCACCCGCACCCTCGACGTCAAGGCGGCGAGCCTACGCAGCTTTTCGTCGCCGATGATGGGATGAGCGACGAGAATTTCCTTCACCCCGCTTTCAACCATCACTTCGGCTTCGCCCACTTTGGCGACCGTCAGGCCGGTGGCGCCCAACTCCAGTTGTCTCTGGGCGGCTTCGAGCGTCTTGTGCGTCTTCGTGTGCGGGCGCAACGCGATCCCATGCGAGTCGCAGTATTGTGCCATGCGCGCGAGGTTCCGCTCCACCACATCCAGGTCCACCACTACCGCCGGCGTGGACACTTCGTATACCTTCATCCTCGGCTCACTTCCCATTGGCATCCCTGTGCGCGAGCTTCAACAACTGCTCGTCCGCGGAATCCATCAGCAACTCGCCGCCGCCCTCCGGCAGTCGCGAACTCGTCGGCTCATAGTTCCCTTCCTCGTACGCAATGCGGTTCGGAATGTACGTGTACGCTCCATTAGCGAGTTCCGCAACGATCGTGATCGGGAACGGCGAATCTTCCTTCAGTCTCAGCCCAAACTCCGCAAACATCTCTCCCGGAAAGCCCACGATAGCGACCTGGTCGCCGAAAGTAAACACCTGCACTTCGGCGTCCAGCGGCTCTCCGTGGCGAGCATTCAATTCCAGAATTCGGGCCGCCTTCACCAGTTCAAGAAAAGGCGCGGCGCCAGGCTTTCCATAACTCGCCTGCGCACGCTTCGCGTCTGCTATTTCGGCTTCGGTGTACCGCGGCACAGGAATCTTCACAATGCGATCGCTCACACGGATCGTCGGCGCAACCACCACAGGCGCTTTTTGAATCGTCTTCAAAACATCCCCCGCCAGCACAGCGCCGATCCGCGCCGCCTCGGTATAGCCCTGCTGCGGTTCCTTTCTCGACACATCAATGTGGTTCACATTTCCCGCGGCGCCGATCGTAAACAGCGTAAAGAAATCGTCTCCCTTGGCCAGCTTCAATACCTTGCCAAGCATGTACGAATAGTCCCCGGAAAACAGCAGCCCACCTGTCGTATCCTGATGCACACCAAAATTCACATACGCGGCGACCGGCTTCTTCTCGTCGGGAGATTCGAAGTACAACACCGGCACACCATAATCCACCGGGCCGGCCGGACGAACAATATTTGGATTCAACTTGCCGGGATTCCAACCCACCGAACCGTCTTTCATAAAGAAGCGCCGATTGAAGCCAAGCGTAGTTTCTTTGCCGACGGCGGCGCGCATCTGGACCGCTTGCAGCGCCGCGTTCGCCCGCAGAATGGCGTCGGCGATCTTTGCCGGAAGCCCCTTCGTATAGTCCTCGGCTATCCGCTTCGACTCGCCTTCCAGGTTGTACCGCGAAGGGTTCGTCAAGATTACCGGCGTCGTATGCGCATGTGTGGCGCTAATCATAATGTGGTCCGAAGGCAGCCCGATCTTCTTCTGGACAATTGCCCGGGCCTCCTCCGAAAGTTCTCGCGGCAACGAGACCAGGTCGCAGGCCACCATGGCGACTTTCGTGCCGCCTTGCTCGATCACTATCGCCTTCACGTGCAGAGGATCGTGCGTCCCGGTTGCGTAGCGGGGGATATAGTAACCGGCCATTGCAGCGCCCACCGGAGGCGTGATGTCTACCTCCGCCGTACCGGCGCGAAGGTCCTGCGCATGAGCAACGCCGGTGAATAGAAAAAACAGCAGGGCTAGATATTTCATACGTCCTCCACAATACGGGTTTTGGGACTACTCGGCGCCTCGGTATATTCGGCTGTCAACCTGCGAATCTTGTAGTTGAACTCCACGAACCGCGACTCCCACAGCTTCGCCTCTTCGTCGGTGTAGCTGTAAAAGCCTCGCCCATTCGAGATGCCGCGTCCGCCACTCTCCACGACGTCTCGCATGAGCTTGGGAATCTCCTTCCCGGTCGCAAGGTCCGACAGCAGGTCTGCCATCACGCGGTGGTAGGCCTCCACGCCCATCAGGTCCATGTAGCGAAACGGCCCGGCAAACGGTATCCACCACCCCACGTCGTTGCGCAGGGAGCGGTCTACATCCTCGACCGTGCAGACGCCCGAATCCACCAGGTGGCACGCCTCGCGAAACATCGCGTACGAAATTCGGTTGGTGATGAAGCCGCGAATTTCTTTGCGCAGCGTTGAAGGCTCTTTGCCCCACAGCGGCGCCATCGCCGCGACCTTGTCGAGGCACGCCTGCGATGTTAGTTTGCCGGGAATGATCTCCATGAAGCGCGTCACATGCGCCGGCTCATCCCAGTGAATTCCAACGATGCGCTCGGGATGCTGTGCTCCTTCCTGCAGCAGCGATACAGGCAGTGCGGAGGTGTTGGACGCAAGGATGCAGGTCGAAGAAACGACGCGCTCCGCATCCTGCAGCAACGCCCGCTTCAGCGCGAGGTCCTCGGTGACAGACTCGATCACAACCTCAGCATCCGCCGCATCGGCGAGGTTATCCGTCAAGGTAAAACGTTGCATCGCAACGTCGACATCTTCCAGCAGCAGTTGCTCTTCACGCATCTCGAGCAGCAGATCTCGAATGCGTTGCGGCACTACGGCGCTGCCTTCAAGATCGTTTGTAACGCCCGTAACACGATGGCCTGCCGCCAATAAGCAGGCGCAAATGCTGCGCCCCATGAGGCCCAATCCGATGACGGCCACGCGACCCAAAGTACGCTCTTCAATGCTCATTTCACTTCTCCCTGCTTATTGTTCGGCGAAATCCAACCGGGCCGGCGGGCGACGAAACCCGCGCGTCAATACACCCAGATATACGATTCCCAGCAGCACCCACGCCGCTCCAATCCATTTGGCGAGCATCGGCAGACTCCACCAGATGGCTGCGCAAAACAAGAAACCCGCAACTGGCGCAAGGATATCGGTCACGATATTGCGCTTGCGATTTTCAAAGTAAAACGTCTTCACTACCGCCGCATTCACGCCCATGAAAGCGAGGAAGGCGCCAAAGTTCAGCACCTCCGCCGCATGCTCATAGCTCAGGGTGAACGCTCCGGCCAGCGTAATCACTCCGATCAAAATGATGTTGAATGCCGGCGCATTCGTCTTCGCGTTCAGACGCCCAAAGAATCCACGCGGCAACACCCCGTCCCTCCCCATGCCGTAGAGCAGGCGCGCGGCCCCCACCTGTCCGGTGAGCGTTGTGCCAACGCACGCGACAAACAGCGTAATCGCCATCGCCTGGAACAGCCACACACCGCCGGCGCGCCCGCACACATCCAGGAACGCCGTCTCCGCGTTCGGAAAATTACTGTACGTAGGCCAAACGCGGGCCGCGAGATAGATCTGCACCGAGCTGAACAGGCCAGTCAGCGCGCAGACCAGCACCGTCGCAATCAACACATTCCGGCGCGGATTCTTTACATCCTCCGACAGCGTCGTGACGCCGTCGAACCCGATATACGTCAGCGCCGCAAAGGACGTTGCAGTCAGAACGTCGTGCAGGTGAAACGTCGAGCGGTTGTAGATCGGGTCCAGACTGAACAACGCGGAAGATCCGCCATGCATCGCAAGGTACCGGATCGACATGATGAAGAACGCAGCGATCACAATGCACATCGCAATCAGCAGAATGATGTTCGATCTCGCGGTGGAGCGCATCCCCCGCAGGTTCAACCATGTCGTGAACGCGATCAGCAGCAGCACCCACGCCCCGAACGGCACATGCGGAACGATGCGCGTCAAGGTCAGCGCGGCGTAGACGGTGCTGACGATCGGCAGGATCAGATAGTCCAGCACCATCGCCCAGCCGGCCAGAAAACCCAGGTGTACATTCAAGCCTCGCGACACAAACGTGTACGCGGAACCAGCCGACGGATAGATCGACGCCATCCGGCCATAACTGACCGCGGTCAGCATCATGGCGCACATCGCGATCAACACCGTCGTTACCATATGGCCGCGCGACAACTGTTGCGCGATGCCGAACAGACCCACCGCGGCGATCGGCTGGATCAGCACGATGCCGTAGAAAACCAGGTCCCACAAGCCCAGAACGCGCTTCAGTTCCGAGGATTCAGCAGAGTTGGACAAAAGCATCTCCTTGCCGCACTACTATAGGGTCCCAACCGCTGGATACAACCTGAACCTTCAGGTTACGAGTAACGTGAGGCCGCCGTTCGATTAATTCGCTGCGAGATAGGATCTCTCGCTTGACTTTGGCACATCGCTCGCCTCAGTATAAATCTAAAGAACCAATGGAAACATATTTGGTTCATTACAAAAATGGACGAGAGGCTGGCGTGACCAACCAAATCGAGCAGTCGCAAGCCTTTTCCCCGGCCCTTCGCGAGGAAAATGTCCGTGCCAGGACCGCTGGTTCCCTCGCGCGCTGGCAGCGCGCGTCCCGCAGTCTCGCTGGCGGTGTTTCGAGCGGTCTGCGCCGCTCGGCGCGGCCGTACCCGCTCTATTTCACGCACGGCGCGGGCTCCAGCCTCACCGACGTCGACGGAAATTCCTACCGGGATTATGCACTCGGCTGGGGGCCGAACATCCTCGGCAACGCTCCTGCCGAGATCGTCGAGGCGGTCCAGACAGCGGTCCAGCGCGGCCTTACCTTCGGCGCTCAACATGACCTGGAATATGAAGTAGCGGAATTGCTGACACAGGTGATTCCCTGCGCGGACCGCGTCTGTTTCGCCAACAGCGGCACCGAGATCGTTCAGGTGGCCCTGCGCCTCGCCCGCGCCGCGACAGGCCGCCGCAAGTTCATCAAGTTCGAAGGACACTACCACGGCTGGGACGACAGCGTCCTGCTCAGCTATCATCCTTCCGCCCAGCAGATCGTCGCCAGTTCGAGCAAGCCCATCCACGAAGGGGAAGGTCAACTGCCCGCGAGCAATACCGTCATCGCACAATGGAACGACATGGACAGCGTGCGCGAAGCCTTCGCCCGGAACGAAGGACAAATCTCCGCGCTGATCTGCGAGCCCCTGATGTGCAACAACGGCTGCATCGCACCGGACTCAGGTTTCCTCGAGTTCCTCCGGGCGATCACGAAGGAACATGATGCCTTGCTGATCTTCGACGAGGTCATCACCGGGTTCCGCCTGGGGATTGCCGGCGCGCAAGGCTTCTACGGAGTCGTACCGGATCTCGCCACCTATGCCAAGGCTGTGGGAGCAGGCACGGCGTTGAGCGTGCTGGCGGGCAAGCTGCCATTCATGGAATTGATCGAGCGTGGATACGTCGTCCACGCCGGCACGCTCAATGGAAATTTAATCGCTCTCTCGGCAGCGCGCGCGGCGCTAACCTGCCTCATCCAGGACTCGGACGCTATCTACGCCAACCTGTTTCGCCGCGGCGAAAAAGTGCGCGACGGCATTGCCGAAATTCTGCGCGGCCACGGTCACAGGGTATGCGTCGCCGGCGAAGGGCCGGTATTCCATTTCTCATTCACAAACAGGCAGCCGCGAAACTATCGCGACCTCTTGCTGGCCGACAAACCGAAATATAGCAACTTCGTTCTGGCGTTACTGGACGAAGGAATTCTTACCCTCCCCGACGGACGCTGGTACCTATCGACAGCACACACCGACGCGGACATCGAAAACACCCTCTGCGCTGTCGAGCGCGCGATGAAGTAGCAGCGCTCTCACTCCGCTACTGCGCGGGCAGGTACGCGATGCAATCGATCTCGACCTTCATGCCCGGTTCCACCATCCCCGCCTGGGCCGTTGTCCGTGCCGGCGGATGCCCGCCGAAGAACGCGCCATAGGCTTCGTTCATCGCGGCAAAATCGCCGGCGTTTGCGAGAAAAACGCCGCAACGGACGATGTGTGTCCGGTTGGCGCCGCAGCCTTTCAAAACGCGCTCCACATTCTCCAGCACTAGCTGTGTCTCTCCGCGAATATCGCTGAGGACAAGCTCCTGCGTTGCCGGATCGATCGGCCCCTGCCCGGAAACGAATAGCAAATCTCCTGCCCGCACCACCTGCGAATACGCCCCCTTGGGCGATGGCGCCTCGCCTACACTGATATGTTCAACCTCACTCATCGACTTGTCCTTTCAATGGAACATACACCACTGCGTCCGTACCATTACATATATAATACGTTCATTAGAAAGACCGCGAGGTGGACAGTTGGCGGATACCCTCTTCTGTAACGGGACCATTCTGGACGGCACTGGGGCCGCGCCCATCCAGGCAGACATACTCACCCATGAAGGCCGCATCCTCCAAATTGGCCCCCGTCTCCAGTCTCCATCCGCCACCGTGGTCGATTGCAAAGGTCTCACGCTGACGCCGGGTTTCATCGATTCTCACACCCACTCCGATCTTCAGGTGCTTGAGGGCCGCACCGAAAAACTTCGTCAGGGCGTTACCACGGAAGTGGTCGGAAATTGCGGCTTTTCGGCGTATCCGCCCGCACACAAGCCAGGCGACCTGCGCTCTTTCGCCAACGGCATTTTCTGCGGAGACGAAGAGTGGGGATGGCCCTCCACCGAAGCCTATCTCCGCGCCATCGCCGATAGCCGCACGGCCAATGTCGTCTCACTCGTGGGGCACGGCTCGCTGCGCATCGCGGTCGCGGGAAGCAAGCAGGGCCCGCTGAGTGAGGCCGAAGTGACCTCTATGGAAAGCCTGCTGGCCGAGGCCCTGGATGCAGGCGCCGCGGGACTTTCTACGGGCCTGATGTACGCTCCCGGGTCGAGCGCGCCAACCGACGAACTCCAGCGCCTCTGCAACGTAACCGCGCGCAAGGGAAAGATTTATACCAGCCACATTCGCTCCTATTTCGCCGGTCTGATCGATGCCATCGAAGAGCAGATCGACCTCGCTCGCCACAGCGGCGGCCGACTTCAGATCTCGCACCTGCAAGCCGTCGGAGCATCGAACTGGCATCTGCACAGAAAATCCATCGACACCATGGAGCGTGCGAACGCCGAAGGCATCGACGTGGAATTCGATTGCTATCCCTACGTCGCCGGTTCCAGCGTCCTCACCCAGTTGCTGCCGCAGAGCGCCCTGGATGGCGGCCTCAGTCAACTGCTGCAGCGGCTTCGCAATCCGCCGCAGCGGCAAGGAATTCGAGACGAGCTCGCGCGCTCCATTCCATGGCACTGGTCCGACATTTATATTTCTTCGGTCGGCTCTGAAGCGAATCTCAGCGCCATCGGCAAGACCCTGGTGCAGATCGCCGAAGAGCGCGGCAAGGAGCCGGCCGATGTTGTGCTCGAACTGCTCGACGAAGAAGAAGGCGACGCCACGATGCTCTGTTTCAATCAGAGCGCCGAGAACCTGCGCATGTCTCTACAGCATCCGTTCGCGACAATCATCAGCGACGGTTTCTATGTAAAGGGCCGACCGCACCCTCGCCTGCATGGGACGTTTCCTCTGTTGCTCGGCACTTACTCGCGGGACAAGGGCTGGCTGTCGCTCGCCGAAGCCGTCCACAAGATTACCGGCAAACCGGCCGCTCGCTATGCGCTCAAAGACCGCGGCATTCTTGCCCCGGGATACTTCGCCGACATCGTAGCGTTTCGGGCCGAGGCGATCGACAGCCCCGCCACCTACGATTCTCCTAAACAGGCGCCTCTCGGCATCCATTCGGTCTACCGCAATGGCGAGTCCGCGACCCCTTTGCTCACGTATGCTGCTTGATCGGATCGTTTTTCCATTGAAACCGAGAGAGGAAAATGAGATGCTAGCGAACGTGCCAAGGACGAAAACAAAAGCGGCAGCAGCAAAGAAGCAGCCGGCGGGGAAGACGGACGCGCCCGGCAAATATTCGGTCCCTGTCGTACGCAGCACATTCCAGATTCTGGAAGAGCTTTCGCGCTCCGAGTTGCTGGGCCTGCGAGAGGTGACGCAGCGCACCGGCATTCCGAAATCCACCGTCTTCCGCATTCTGAGCACGCTGGTGGACCTGGGATACGTTACGCGGGAAGCCATCCGAAACTATCGCATAAGCCCCACTCTCAGCCGTCTGGTAAGCGACGAGGCAGTAACCGAAGCGATTCGCCGCCTTGCACTTCCGCTGATGCAGAAGCTCCGCGACGAGTATGGCGAAACCGTGAATCTTGGCGTGCGCTACTCCGACAAAGTCACCTACCTCGAGGTTGTGCCCAGCGAATTTGCCTTGCGTTTGCAGGAGAGCCGGGGCGCTTCCGTCAAAGCCCATGCCAGCGCGCTGGGCAAGGCCATTCTCGCGTTTTCACCCCCGGAAGCCGTTCAGGACTTCATCCGCAACCACGAGCTCGAGAGAGTGACGCAGCATACGATCGCGAATCCGAGC
>DASRLB010000419.1:0-12509 GCA_035648695.1 Acidobacteriaceae bacterium
ACACCGGGCACATTGCGTTCGATCACAAACTTGGGCATGGCCTCACTCCTGGCGACATCCGAAATGTTGATGCGGGAACACCCGATACTATCAAAGTTCATCGGCCCGCAGATCGCGATAACCTGAGAAGGATGAGCGACGACACCCAGCCCGATTACTTCAGCCTTTTCTCCTTGCCGCAACACCTCCACATCGACCTCGCGGCGCTGGAGAAATCCTTCTACGCGCAGTCGCGCAAGCTGCACCCCGACCGCTTCGCCTCCAGGCCGCAGGCCGAGCAGGACGCGGCGCTCTCGGCTTCCTCGCAGCTCAACGACGCCTATCGCACGCTCCGCGACCCCATCGCCCGCACCGAATACCTGCTTTCGCTCGAAGGCGTGCAGCTTGAAGAGCAGTCCCGCGCGGCTACAGACGCAGCCAAAGCGAGCGGAACGGAGAAGAAGCAGGTCGCGCCGCCAGACCTGCTCGAAGAGGCCTTCGAACTCAACATGCAGCTCGAAGAAATGCGCATGGCGAAGAAGATGGGCGAAGAGCCTGTCCTGAGCGAAGCCGAAGGAATCCCTCAAACTCGCCGCGACCTCGAAACCGCGCAGCAGCATTTCAGCGCCATGCTCGCCGAGTCGCAACAGCAGCTCGAAGCCCTTTGGACAAAGTGGGACGCCGCAGTCGATGCAGCCGATCCTGCGGCGAAAGATTCCGCGAAGAATGCCATGATCTCCCTCCTCAACCGCCGCAGCTACATCCGCAACCTCGTCCGCGACGTCAACGAGGCGCTGGAATAGCCGCCGTTAATCATTCGGCGTCGCGTGCGAATTCACAGCGCCCGCCGCCGCACAATCTGCTATCAACGAGACATGAAATTTCTTCGCTGCATCGCAGCCGCCACCCTGTTGACCCTGGCCTCCACTTTACCGGCAACTGCCGGCGATAACCCCGCCTGGAGGACGCCCATCGCGCCCTTTCGCATCGCCGACAACCTGTACTACGTCGGCAGCCAGGACCTCGCCTCCTACCTGATCGTCACGCCCAAGGGCGACATTCTTATCAACTCCAACCTTGAAAGCTCTCCGCCGCAAATCCGCCACAGCGTCGAGCAGCTTGGCTTCAAATTCACCGACATCAAAATCCTGCTTATCAGCCACGCCCACTTCGACCACGACGCCGGCAGCGCCGCCATCCTCCAGCAGACCGGCGCGAAATACATGGTGATGGACGCCGACGTGCCCTCGGTCGAAGACGGTGGCGTCACCGACTTCGCGTACGGCGGCAAGCAGCAGTACCCGCCGGCGAAGGTCTCGCGCATCCTGCACGACGGCGAAACGGTATCGCTCGGCGGCACTGTCCTCACCGCGCACAAAACCCCCGGCCACACCCGCGGCTGCACGACCTGGACCATGACCGTCAAAGACAACGGCATCGCGCGCAACGTGGTCATCGTCGGAAGCTGGAACGTCAACCCCGGCTATCGCCTGGTCGATACGAAAGCCAGGCCGGCTTCCTATCCCGGCATCGCCGCCGACTACGTTCACACCTTCGACGTGCTGCGCGCGCTGCCCTGCGACATCTTCCTTGGCGCGCACGGCGCCTACTTCAACATGCTGGAAAAGCTCAAGCGTATGCCTGCGGAAGGTAGTGCGGTGTGGGTCGATCCGGCAGGCTACCAAGCCGCCGTCGCCGAGAGGCAGCAGGCATTTGAAGCCGAACTCGCCAAGCAGCAGTCACAGCGATAAAGCGAGTCAGCCGGCCTGCGCGACCACTCGCTCCAACTGCGCGAGATGGTTCAGGTCATGCCCGGCCATGGTCTCGACGATCGTCCAGAGCGTCATTTCGCCGCGCTCGGGATGGGTCACCTTCAGCTCCTTGTCGGCGTCCGACAGGCCCGCGACCAGCGCCACATCCCACGCCCGCAGCGCGCGGAAAGTCTCCAGCGCCCCAGCCAGCGAGTAGCGTCCGTAGCTCTCCGCCCATTTGTCCTGATCGAACGGTTGAATCGAAACGCCCGCCAGCGCCTGCCGCAGCCGAAACCCGAACCCGATCTCGCAGTCGGCGACGTGCGTCACGATCTGCCGCACGCTCCATTTGCCCGGGGCGATCGGCGCCTCGGCCCGCTCCGTGCTCATGCCGCCAGCCAGCGCAGCCAGCCGCGCGGGAGTCGCCGCGATGATCGCAGCCGCATCGCCCCCACCCAGAAACCCCGCATACGGATTCAGCGTCACGCACCCTCCTCAGTCGCCCACGGGTCGTACTCGCCGACCGACCACAGATAGCCTTCCGGGTCGCGTACCGTAAACGCCTTGCCGCCATAGTCCATCGTTTGTAGCTCCTGCACGATCTCCGCTCCCGCAGCCTGTGCGTTTGCATACACCGGCCCGCAATCCGGCACGATGATATAGGTCGGCGAAGTGACGCGCCCGCCAAGCTCGTCCGGCGTGGTATAGAACTGCGGATACGGGCTGGAATTGCTCGCCGAGCCCAGCATGACCATACCTCTGCCCAGCGTCAGTTGCGCGTGAGCAACTGTTCCATCCGGTCCGTCGTACACGGCTTGTTTGTGAAAGCCGAAGACGCGCACCAGCCACTCGATGGCCGCATGGGCGTCGCGATACCGCACACTGGGGATCAGGGTGGAGCCCTGTTGCTTCTGAAGGTCGCTCATAAACAGCATCATCGCGCGCCGATGCGGCATCTGTACAGTGAAAATAAATTTCAGGGGCGCCCGATGAACACCGTGGCCGCGCAGACCTTCAGCGCCCCACTCGCCGGCGAAGGCGAAGAGATGGTCCACAAGTTCGCGCGCTGAAAGACTAATACGCCCCCGATGTCCACACCGCCGCACGGTGCGGGGATTGATACACTCAACCCTGTAGCTATGAGTCTTAAAGCAAAGATCGAAGCCGTCATTTACGCATCGGAAGAGCCGGTAACGCTGGCCCAACTGGTTGGCCTGCTCGGCGAAGAAGGCCAGGCCGAGCTCGATGCCCAGCGTTCGCAGCAGACCCTGCTCGACCTCGACGAAGCCTCGGAGCCCGAGTCCGGCGACCCCGACGCCCTCAACGCCGAGCTTCTGGCTCCCGAGCCGGAGCCCGCTCCCGACGAGCCCGCGACAGACGCCGAAGCAGCGCCAATCGCCGAAACCGACCCTGCCGCCGTCGACGAAAGGAAACTCGCCCGCGAGGCCGCGCAGGAGACCAAGGCCCGCGAAAAGGCCCTCCGCGACCACTTCCACTCGCTCCTCGAACAGCTTATGTCCGACTATGCCAGCGACGACCGCGGCATCGAGGTCCGCGAGGTCGCCGGAGGCTACCGCCTGGCCACCAAGCCCGAGTACCACGACGCCGTCCGCGGCTTCGTCAAGTCGCTCAAACCACCGCTGAAGCTGTCGCTCCAGGCGCTCGAAACGCTGGCCGTCGTCGCCTACAAACAGCCCGTCACGGCACCCGAAATCTCCGAGATCCGCGGCGTCGATTCCGGCGGCGTGCTGGGCGGCCTCATCGCCCGCAAGCTCATCACCACCGCCGGCCGCAAGCAGGTCATCGGCCGGCCCATCCTGTACAAGACCACGAAAGATTTCCTCGTCCGCTTCGGCCTCAAGGACGTCAACGAGCTGCCCAGCATCGAAGAGTTTGAGAAGATGGCCGGCGAACTCGCCGACGCCGACCCGGTGCAGGAGGAAATTCCCATGCCGCACGCGCACGAAGACGCTGATGAAGTCGAACCCATGGCCGATGTCCACGAGCCGCAAAGCGACGGCGACAGCACGCCGACAGACGAGGAAGAAGAAGAGCAAACCGCTGCAGCCGGAGCAGAATGATGAATCATCCCACCCAACCACCCGACTCCCCCGAAGACGACCAGCCCGACACCATCGCCACCCCCGAAGGCGACAACGAAGACCAGCCGGACCAGCCGCTCGCGCCGTCAGACGCCGACATAGAACGTCCCCGCGGCGACGAGCCGCACTTCACACAGCCTCTCCGCGACGCGCTCGACTAAACCGCGAATCATCCGCACACCCCCGCGCATCACACTTCTGCACGCAAAATTATTTGCAGGAGATTCCATGAGCGCGACCCAGAAGACCTTCAAAATCGGCGGCGACCTCGAAGTCAACCGCCTCGGCTACGGCGCCATGCGCATCACCGGAGACGGCGTCTGGGGCGAGCCCAAAGACCCCGCCGAATGCAAACGTGTCCTCCGCCGCGCCGTCGAGCTCGGCGTCAATTTCATCGACACCGCCGACAGCTACGGCCCCGACGTCAGCGAGCGCCTCATCGGCGAAGCCCTGTCTCCATTTCCCGCGGGTCTGGTTGTCGCAACGAAAGCCGGCTTCGTCCGCATCGGCCCCAACAAATGGATCGAAGTCGGCCTGCCCCAATATCTCCAGCAGGAAGTCGAGATGAGCCTTCGCAACCTCAAGACCGACGTCATCGACCTTTGGCAGCTCCACCGCATCGACCCCAACGTCCCGGTCGAAGAGTCGCTTGCACCCATCGCGAAATTCCAGAAGGAAGGCAAGATCCGCCACGTCGGCCTCAGCGAAGTAAAGCCGCACGAGATCGACCGGGCGCGCAAGGTGATCGACATCGTCAGCGTGCAGAACATGTACAACGTCGGCGAGCGCAAGCACGAGGACGTGCTCGAATATTGCGAACAGAACAACCTCGCCTTCATCCCGTGGTTCCCGGTCGCGGCCGGCAAACTCGCCCGCCCCGGCGGCAAGCTCGACGAACTCGCCAAGCGGCACGAGGTCTCGGTCGCGCAGCTATCGATCGCGTGGCTCCTCCACCGCAGCCCGGTGATGCTGCCCATCCCCGGCACGTCCTCCGTCGCGCACCTCGAAGAAAACTTGAAGGCCGCGGAGGTTTCGCTGTCGGACGCGGAGATGAAAGAGATTGAGGATGCGGCGAGGTGATGACGTCGCTGCGTGTAGACTTGCCGCGTGCCGACTATCCTGAGATTTCGCGGCTTTACGATCGAATTTTATGTTTCGGATCACTCTCCCGCCCACGTTCACGCTAAAGGTAGAGACGTTGAAGCCATTTTCCAATTGAAGTGCGCTGGCGGCGCCGTTACGCTGCGAGAAAGTAACGGCACCACAGCAGCCGAAGAAGCAGCATTGGCTCGCTTCATCACCGATAACAGGAATATCCTGTGTAAAGCTTGCGAGGAAATTCATGGTGACGCAGCAGGAGCATGATCTGGCAGCCGAGCGCGGCCAGCAGATCCGTGACAGCGGGCTTTATGCTGTTGCCGCTCACTACGATCCCGCCACGGGGCTGGTTTGCGTCGCTCTGAAAAACGGGATGATCATTTCCTTCCCGAAGGAGCGTGCGCAATCGCTCGCACATGCGACGGACGAGCAACTGAGCGAAGTTCAGATCAGCCCCGCCGGCTGGAGCGTAGATTTCCCCCGCATTGATGACGGTTTCACCATCGAAGGTTTACTCGCGGGACGCTTTGGCAGCGCGAGCTGGGAACGCGAGTGGGCGGAGCGAAACCGCGAATCCCAGGCAGCGTAGAGCAAATCTCCGCATGGAGGGAGCTGTATGACAAGCGAAAAGGAATTTGAGCGGGCGGAAAAACGCGGTCGGGAAACCTACGATAATGTGCCTCACGCCATCGAGGCAACATACGTTCCATCCATCCGGCGGCTGCTTATTTTGCTTAGCAATGGCTTGGAGATATCTCTTCGGCAAGACGAGTTTGCGACGTTTCGGAACGCCAGTCCGTCCGATTTGGAAACGATTGAACTCAATGCCGAAGGCTTTGAAATTCACTTTCCGAAGATCGATGAAGGCTTCTGGATTCCGGATTTGCTCGAGCACCTGCTGGGGGTTCGCAAGTTCCTGGGCAAAGCTGCGGAAGAAGAAATGGCCGAGTACCGCGAAAAGCGAGTCGCCTAACAGCGTCACAGCAGCTAGAATTGCCACATGGCGCCCACGCTTACTTTCTCCGTAGGCGTCCCCACCTTCAACCAGGCGGACTTCCTCGAAGAAACTATCCTTTCGCTCCTAAACCAGACTCGACCACCGGACGAAATCGTCATCTCCGACCATTTTTCCACCGACAGCACTCCTCAAATCATCGCCAAGTATGCGGACAGGATTCGCGCCGTGAAGCCTCCGCCGGGCTCAAACGTGGGCGCACAGTGGAACTTCACGCTCTCTAGTTTGAGCGGCGATTGGGTTACGCTTTTTTCCTCCGACGATATCGCCCACCCCAACTTCATCGAGGTTCTGCTGCGCGGGACCCAGCGCCGCCCAGACGCCGTGCTGGTCCGCGCCGGCTGGCAAAATATCGACGCGAAGGGCACCGTGCTTTCGACCGAATATCTCCTCAGCGTCACGGCCGAAACCACTTGCCCCGCCAACCTCATCGAGCAGAAAAACGGTCCCAAGGCCAGCTTCGCCGCCTTCGCCGTCAAGCGCGACGTGCTCGCAGCATCAGGCGGCTACCCCACCGGCATGGAGAGCTTTGGAGACTGGCCCATGTTTGCCCAACTCGCTCCCTTCGGCTCCTTCATCTACGAAAGCGAAATCATCGCCGGCTATCGCGTCGGCCACGATGGAAATAAATTCCGCAAGCGTATCGGCCAATGGATCCGCGACGAGCAGCGCATGTTCTATGAAGTCTTCCCTCAGGCCGCCGACCGCGCCCAACTCACCGACCGTACCTGGATCGACGAAGCCAGCCGCGCCAACTGTATCCGCTACATGGCTTCCGCAAGCGAAGAGTTCAAGCCCGACGAGCGCGCCGAAATCGCCACATTATTCGAGCCCTGGGCCAGCCGCACGGGAGCCAAAGCGCTACTAAAAGTCTTCGCCGAAGGCGGCACTGTCAAAGTCCCAACCACCCTCATCGAAAGCGCAAAAAAACTCGCCCGCCCCTTCGCCCACAAGCTTTACGCGGGCCTCCGCCGGCGAACCTAAATGCTCGCGGGAAAATCGTCGCTTTCAAGGGTACGAGCTTTAGAGCGTACATTCTTCTCCAGCCCGAGGAGTGGCTTTAGCCACGGAGGGAACGCTGCGGGTGCGGATCTAACTCCAGTCGTCCCGCACCGCCGCCTGATCCGCGAACACCTGCTCAAAGTGGTCCGTCTTCTTCACCAGGATGTCCCCAAACTCCGCCGGCTGTCGCAGCAAAATCGCCTGTAGCCGCACCAGTTCCAGCATCGCCAGAAACGTGCAGATCAGCGACCGTTCCGACCGCGTATTGTGCAGCAGACGCCGCAGGCTGATCGGCCGGTCCTCCATCAGCAACCGCCGCTTCAGGAAGTCGATCATCTGGCCGACGGTCACCGACTCCTCGTCAATGGTATGCACCGGTCGTTCGCGCAAGCGATTCAAAATATCCTGAAACACCCGCACCAGGTCTGGCACGTCCGCGGCAATCTCGCGCTCAGCGTCGGTCGATTCGAGACCTTCATCCTTGAGGAAACCCTTCATCCCCGGCTGCGACCACGTCGCATCTTCCAGAAGCTGTTTCTGCATCAGCATCTGCGCTGCGGCCTTGAAGCGTTCATGCTCCAGCAGCCGCTCCACCAACTCCCGCCGCGGATCTTCCGCGTCCGCGCCCGTAACATCCGAAGGATCGCGCGGCAGCAGCGTCTTCGACTTGATGTGGATCAGCAGCGACGCCACATAAATAAACTCGCCCGCCGCGTCGACATCAGTTTCCTTCAGGTGGTGCGTGTACTCCAGAAACTGCGCCGTAATCTGCGCCATCGGAATGTCGTAAATGTCGATATTCTGACGCCGAATAAGGTCGAGCAGCAGGTCCATCGGCCCGTCATACACCAGGCCCACCGTGACCGAAAACGGCGACTGCGACGCCTCGGCTTTTTCCTTATCTTTGTCGCTGACCTTGCGCGGCTCCGGCGGAGGCGCGGGCGCCGGCTGCGGCTCCAGCGCAAACGGCTCAGCAACTTTACCGGCCACATCATCGGGTGCCCCATTGCCTGCCCTGAGCCCGTCGAAGGGTCTCGCTTCTGAGACATGGGTTTCCACGGCAGCTTCATCCGCCACAGAAACCCGCTCTTCCAGTTCCTCACCCATATCTACGCGAGCCCCATAGCCTTCTGCACTTCCACCAGCGTCTGTTGCGCGCGCTTGGCGGCGCGGACGCTGCCGTTGGCGAGTACGTCCTTGATGACGTCGGGGCGCTTCTCCAGGTCCCGGCGATGTTCCCGGATCGGCTCAATCGTGCGCACGATTCCATCCGCCGCCCAGCTCTTGCACTCGATGCACCCGATGCCCGCCGTGCGGCAGCCGTCCGCCGCCTTCATCTGAATCTCTTCGCTCGAAAAAACGCGATGCAGGTCGAACACCGGGCAAATGTCCGGATTCCCCGGATCATTCCGCCGCACCCGCGCCGGGTCGGTCACCATCGTCTTCAGCTTCGCGCGCAGGTCGGCCTCGGACTCCGACATGCTGATCGTATTCCCGTAGCTCTTCGACATCTTCCGCCCGTCAAGCCCGGGGAGCTTCGGCGAAGGCGTCAGCAGCACATTCGGCTCGGGCAGAATCTCGCTCCGCCCAAAGCCTGTAATCTTCTTCGTCTGCGCCGCCGCCTCGTAAAGCTGATGCGCGGAAAAATGTTGCAGCGACGGATTCCCAGCCAGCTTCCGCGCCTTTTCTTTGATCGCCTCAAGCTCCCAGGACGCGGCATCGGGCGAAAGCAAAAACTCCCCCGGATAAAGCTGATTGAACCGCCGCGCCACCTCGCGCGTCAGCTCGACATGCGCCACCTGGTCGGCGCCCACCGGCACAAAGTCCGGCTTGTACAGCAAGATATCAGCCGCCTGAAGCAGCGGATAACCGAGAAAGCCATACGTGCTCAGGTCCTTGTTGTTGAGCTGCTGCTGCTGGTCCTTATAGCTCGGCACGCGCTCCAGCCATCCCAATGGCGTGAACATTCCGAGCAGGGTGAACAGACGATCGTGCTGCAACACATCGCTCTGCTTGAAGATCACGCACCGCCCCGGATCGAGCCCGGCCGACAGAAAATCCAGCGCGATCTGAAAGATGTTTTCCTGCACCTGCGTCGGGTCGGCATAGTCGGTCGTCAGGGCGTGCAGGTCGGCGATAAAGAAGTAGCAGTCGTACTCCTGCTGTAGCCGCACCCAGTTGTACAGGGCGCCCATATAGTTGCCGAGATGCAGCCGCCCCGTGGGCCGCATACCGCTCAGGACTCGGGGAAGTGGGGTCGTTCTGGACATGGATGGATTGCTCATGGGCGTGAACTTCAAGGATACATCGGCTCGGGCGCAACCGCCTCACAGCCTGCCCAACAGCGCGGTAAAGATCGCCAGCAGCGGCCCAAACACGATGTCCACCAGGAACCCGCCGACCAGGAAAAAGCCGATCATGAAATACAGGCTGTACTGCTCGAACGCCCGCGCCGCGTTGTGGGGCAGGAAGTGGACAAGAATCCTGCCGCCATCCAGAAACGGCAGCGGCAGCATGTTGAACACGCACAGGAACAGGTTCGTCATGATGCACAGATACAGCAGCAGCAACAGCGGGAAGATGCCCGGCAATGCCGCCACGTCGACTGGCACCGGCACTCGCAAGGCCAGCGCCGTAACGATGTCCAAAGTCGCATTCGCGGCGGCCACCGTGTGCTTCAGGACCACCAGTACGATCAGCGCGACGACAGCCGCCGCAAACTGCGCCACTGGCCCCGAAAGCACGGCCAGGTATTCGCCGCTTTTCTTCGGAAAATTCCGGTAAGTCATGGGCACGGGCTGGCCCCATCCATACGGCACCAGGCTGGGGAAGATGAAGATCGAAAGCAGCGGCGAAATGACCATGCCCCACACGCTGAAGTGCTTCACCGGGTTCATGGTGATGCGCCCCAGCATCCGCGCCGTCGGATCGCCCAGCCGGTTCGCCGCCCACGCCTGCGTCGCATCGTGCAGCGAGATCGTCAGCACCATGACGAACAGTTCGAAAAGGACCAGCAGCGGGTTCTGCGACATCTTTCTAGGGTAAACGCAGACAGCCCACCGCGCCGGAGCCCCGCAGTGGCGGATCAAAAGACAACGCTAAGTGCGCAGCGAACGCAAAGTTAACGCCACGGCTCTCTTGGCGTTAACTTTGCGCCCTTTGCGCTCACCGCGTTGTCCTTTTAGCCGCTACTTCTCGCGCCTCACCTTCGCCGGAATCCCCAGCGCCAGCGTGTGTCCGGGGATGTCGCGCGTCGCCAGCGCGAACGCCCCCAGCATCGCATCCGGCCCAATCTTCGACCCCGCCAGCACCGTCGCATGATACGTAATCCGCGCACGCGGCCCCAGCTCCGTGATCTTGTTGGTCACATCGGCCTGGGTCTGGAGATTGTGCGTGTGCGAATAGATGTTCGCGTAGTCCGAGACACTCGTCCGCTCATGCAGCGTAATCCCGCCGCGGTCGTCCAGCAGCACGTGTCTATGTATCCAACAATCATCGTATATAGCCAGGTTGTACCCAAAGCTGAACTGCACATGCTGGAAAATTCTGACCCTCTCGCCGATATGCGCGAAAATATGCCGCCCCAGCATCTGCCGTAGCCGCTCCCCTAGCCACTGGTTCGCCCCCAGCGGCGACGCATCGAACTGCAGCCACAGCCAGATCAGCGGCTTGCGCGGATAGTACCGCTCGGGGTCCATGTCGCCGTAATACTCCGCCTCCAGCGTCACATTGCGCGGGTCCAGGTTCGCGGTCGCAAGCCGCGATATCTTGCGGTCCGCCGCGTACAGCAGCATCTTGTGCAGCGCATCGCGCACGATCGCGCTGCGCGCTTCGTAGCCCGCGTGCTCGGTAAATTTCTTGTCGAGCGTCTGAATCCACTCGGTATAAAGTTTTGCGGCTGTGGGCGTGGGTTGAAGGTCGCGATAGGTGAAGATGGGCATGAGTTTGGTTTACTCGCTGGCTGATTTGTTGTTCCAGAGTATAGGGACTCGGTGGACGAACGCGCGCGAACTCATTCGGCTCGCCACCATAGGACGTCGCGGTGCCGACCGTCTCGAAACCCTATTCGATGGAAAAGACAGCGTACACCGTTGCGGACTTCGTGATGCGGGCGGGCGAGATGGCAAGCGGCTTCAAGTTTTTCATACGAACTCCGAGGGTCGCGCTTTGGGTATCAAGTGCCACATTTCCGAAGCCCAGGTTGGAGAAAATTCCCCGCGGAGGCGTTTGATTGCTCGCATACACCAGGCCACCAAGCTTGGTGCCGAGACCCTGGGCCATATGGCTCGCAATGTCGCGCGCGTGCTCCAGAGCTTTGCGCGCCGCTTCCGCCTGCAATGCGTTGTCGTCCTTGAGCTGCCACTCAATGTTTCCGCTGTTATTCGCGCCGTTGATAATTGCGAGGTGGAGCACGTCGGCGGCTTGCGCTGCCGTCACCGTAACCCGCCAGTCCTGCGCGAACTCGAACCGCAGTCCCTGGCCGTAGCGGACTTTGTCTTCTTCGCTGTTGGGGTTGAGGGGACTCAGATGCTGGTCGTTGCTGGCAATCGCATCCTTGGGAACGCCGGAGGCGACCAGTGCCGACATGATGGCATTCGATGTCCGAGTGGCGTCGGCGTATGTGGAGTCCTGGTCTTTTCCGTACGAGCTGAAGCCGACGGAGACGACGGCGATGTCGGCCAGGGCCGAGGCATCGTCGCTGGTGGAAATCGCGATGGTCTTGTTCTCTTTGCTGATCTGAATCTGTTGTGCAAGGCCCGCTGCGGTGGGCTGCACCAGGAGCGCAGCGGCGAGAATGTATGTGTAGCGCATATCTATTCGTCTCCAGTCTTGGTAAGCAGATCCGCCAGCGTTTCCTTATGCTTCGGCTTCGCGGCGGCTTTCTCTTTGACGGTGGGCAGCGGAAATGAGCTTTTCGGCGTTCCCACGCGCGCCCGCGCATTGGCCTTCACGGCTTTCGTCACCGAGAACGTTTTCTTCTTCGATTTCGCCATCGCCTCTCCGTTCTCCACACGGTTGCTAGATTACGCCACCGCCGTGCGGGAGTATCCTGTTTCTGTTGGAGGTGGGGCCCATGGCACTCGAAGAGCGGGATTTTTTTGACGAACGAACGGAGATGCGGACCCACACCATGACCTGCCCGCACTGCAACCAGCCCGGCGAGTATCAGCTCTCCTGGCTCGTCCGTCGCAAAAAGCCGCAGCCTCCCCGCAACGCCGACGAGCACGACCGCGCCCGCTTCGCCAAGGCCAAAACCTACATGGTCCGCCAGGACGACCTCGTCGGCTGCAAGAACATCCGCTGCCGCAAGCGCTTTGAGGTCATCGGCATACAATCCGTCGCCACCGAGGAGGCGCGCCCCGCCGGCACCACCGACGACCGCGCCGCCCGCATCAAGGCCGCCTTCGGCCGCCGCACCGGCGGGTAATCAAGTTCGACAACAACCTGAACCAAGCCAGTTAACCCCTGCTTCAAGTTCTGCTTTAGGTGTTACACATCGGTAACGGCGAACACCCGGCGCACATCCGCCTGTGATTTAATGAAGGTGACCGAGAAAGCCGC
>DASRLB010000420.1:0-4418 GCA_035648695.1 Acidobacteriaceae bacterium
CCCCAACGGCCGCTTCACCGCCCCCGCCGTGCAGTGCCCCTCCATCGACCTCGACGGCTGGGAATCCCCCAACGGCGTCCCCATCTCCGCCTTCCTGTTCGGAGGCCGCCGTCCCACCACCATGCCGCTCGTCTTCCAGGCCTTCAACTGGTCGGCGGGCGTCTACATGGGCGCGACCATGGGCTCTGAAACCACCGCCGCCGCCGGTGGCGCAGTCGGCCACGTCCGCCGCGACCCCATGGCGATGCTGCCCTTCTGCGGCTACCACATGGGCGACTACTTCCGTCACTGGCTCAAGATGCAGCGCGAACTCTCCGTCACCCCCCGCGTCTTCCACGTCAACTGGTTCCGCAAGGACGCCGACGGCAAATTCCTCTGGCCCGGCTACAGCGAAAACATGCGCGTGTTGAAGTGGGTGGTCGACCGTGTCCGCGGCCGCGCCCAGGGCAAGGAAACCCCCATCGGCTGGACCCCGCACTACGAAGACATGAACTGGGAAGGCCTCGACATGCCCCGCGAAAAGTTCGCCGACCTCCAAACCGTCGACCGCTCCCAATGGAAGAATGAAGTCATGGACCACGAGAAGCTGTTCATCATGCTCCACGATCACCTGCCGCCGGAGATGATCTACGAGCGGGAGTTGCTGATCTGCCGGTTGTAGTTCAGCCTTCGTCCAACTCGGCAAAGACTTCAGCAAGGGAAATTTCGATGGGCGTCCCGGGAATCCGCAGTACGCCTTCATCCGGCTGCTGGAACCCGCGCCGTGAGGCATAGTAGCCCACCCGGCCCGTCGGATCGACGGCCCAGATATTCTCGACACCCATGGCGGCATAGTCGTTCACGCGCTCCTGAATATCGCGAAGTGAATCGCTGGGAGACAATATCTCGATGCACACGAAAGGCGCTTTCGTGATGACGTTTTCGAACGGATCCGAACGTCGGACCACACCAATGTCCGGAACGCGAAAACGCTCTGGGCGCACCTGCACGCGCAGTTCCGTGGAGGTGCGCGTATTCCACTCTCTGCGCCTATTGTCGAAAATCTTTGCGATGATCAACTGCACACGTCCGTGCGACTGTTCGCCCATGTTTCTCTCCAGGAGCTCGCCTTCCAGATAATCGCGATCGGGCCGGTATGTGGTGTGCAGGTACTCTTCGAGAGAGACAAGCGTTGCCGTAGACGCCATCGCGAGAGACCTCCGTTCTTTTGAAGATACGCCATTTCCGCGAGGACGCTCCCGCCCAAACGCAAGAAGGACGCCCCGCAGGACGTCCTCTTCTCAACCAGTACCTTCCATCAGGCTTTCCTGAACTTACGCCGCGCCACACCCGCAAATCCCACCAGCCCAGTCCCCAACATCACAAAGCTGGAAGGCTCCGGTACGGGCGGGGCGGTATTCACGCCGGTCAGGGTGAAAGCCAGATCACCAACGCCGGAGGTTCCTGAAGGTGTCGACCCATAGTAAATATAGAAAAAATTGTCGCCGCCATCTGCTGTTTCCCAGCCCCAGGTATCGTTCGAGTTGTCAGCCGTGATCTCAAGCCAGTATGGAGAACCGGCGGCAAACGTGAGCGGGTTAGTAAGGCTGGCGCTATAAGAGTATTCCGCATAACCGCCAACGTTACCACCGGTCAACGTCTCAGTGGGCGCAACATCCTCCGAACCAATCGACGCACCGGGAAAGCCACCGCTATCGGCATAAAAGTTGATGGCAAAATTGGAAGGCTGGCTCAAAGTGTCAATCGCATACCAGGTCAAAGTATTCACGGTGGCAGCGGAAGACAGCGTGAAGTTGTCGTAGACTTGCTGTTGCTGATCGGAAGGGTAAGCGTCGACCTGGTTCGGGGTCTGCGTATAGAGGGTAGTGTCGGCGAGTGCCGGTTTGGCGATCGCTGCGGTCGCGACAAGGCCTGCGGCAAGGACAATTCTATGTAGTTTCAATTGGAATCTCCTGGTTGCTCTATCGGTCCGGCGACCCCTGAGGTGCAAATAGAAAGGCGCAATTGCTCCCTACGGTTATCCGCCTGCAAAAATTTCCTGAGTGTCCTTTCATAAGGTATGGGCCAGATGGTGTGGCGTCTATTATTCCGTTGGCGATTCTTTGGTCACTTTCTTTGAGTTACTCGAGAAGGTCTGCATAGGACCCATATGCGCACTTATACGAACCGAGGACACGACAGAAAAGGACGCCCCGCAGGACGTCCTCTTTTCAACCTGCGCCATCCCTTTTTGAGCAGGCCGCCTTTGCCTTTCAAAGCAGGTCGCCTTTGCTTTTGGAGTAGCAGCGGCCTTTAGGCCGCGGTACACCGAGCACCCACAATCCGGCTTCAGCCGCGGGCCGTCCCTCGGAAGCCTGCCGTTCTACGAATCGCGACAAAACCGCATTTTCGCGCAAAATGGTCACAAAAAGCCACTAAGTCCGCAATTTCCGGCAAAAAGCCACGAAGTGGCACATAAAGACATCAATTGGCGCAAAAAACGCCACTCTGCGCCAATAACCTCAAAGAAAAATACATCATATTGGGGCGATAGTACGGACGCCCAACTCGCCGCCGACTCATGCAAGTCAAACAATCTAAATAGGATGCTTCGTTCTACCCCGGCGGCCAGCGCATCGCGCGGTTGCCGAGGACGTGCAAATGCAGGTGCGACACCGTCTGGCCGCCGTCGGCGCCGGTGTTGATGACGATCCGGTAGCCGTTGTCGAGTCCCTGCCGCCGCGCAACCTCGGCGGCGGTCGAGAGCAGGTGGCCGAGGAGTTGCTGGTGCTCGGGGGTCGCGTCCGCGAGCGATGTGAGGTGTTGTTTCGGGATAACGAGCAGATGCGTGGGGGCCTGCGGATTCAGGTCGGCGAAGGCGAGAGTGCCATCGTCCTCGTACAGGCGTTTGGCGGGGATCGCGCCGTCGACGATTTTGCAGAAGATGCAGTCGGAGGTGCTCATGGCTCCCATCATACGGCGCACGCTCCATGAACGGGCCGCAGCCGAATCATCGCGCAGCCGCCCTTGGCGAAACTTCGCTCCCTTCGCGTCCTTTGCGTGAAAGCTTTCCCGTCCCGCCGCACATAGCCCAGGGCCATCCAGATAGCCTTACTGTTTCGGAAAATACTTCGGTGCGGCGTCGGGGGCCCACGGGTCATAGTGGGCGGCGAAGGCGGCGCGGCGGCCGGTAGCGGGGTGGCCGTCCGTCCAGAACTCGATGAATAGTGGGGTATTGGGCTCGTCGAGGGAGTTTGCACCAAGAACGTCGAAGGCGCCCTTGGCGGCTTGCTGCGGATCGGCGACGATGCCGTGGACGGCTTCCTGTCCGTAGACGTCGGCAGCATGCTCCTCCCAGCGGCTGAAGGTGTTTTGCACCGGTTCGAGGACCGCGCTGAAGATGGCGAAAGCGAGAAGCAGGACGGCGAGAGCGCCCCAGTCTTCCTGCGACGGAATACGCCAGCGCGCGCCGAAACGGCCGATCGCCCAGTTGACGAACCGGTAGCCCAGGTAAAAGAGGACCAGCAAAGTCAGTTCTGTGAAGCAGATGCCGATGGGGATGTGGTTGAGGACGTAGTGGCCGGACTCGTGCCCGAAGATGAAGAGGATTTCGTCGGGGGTGCCTTTCTGGAGCGACGTGTCCCAGACAACCACGCGCTTGGACGCGCCGAAGCCGGTGACGTAGGCGTTCATGGTGGTGACTTTGTCGCTGGCCTTCATCAGGAACATGCGGTCGGGCGGGATGTTCATGTTGCCGCGGGCGACGACTTTTTCGAGCTGCTCGACGAGCGCGGGGTTGGTCTTCTGCAACGGCTCGAATTTGTTGAAGAGTGGATCGATGACGTAGGGCGTGGCGAAGATTCCGGCAAGAACGATGGGGATCGAGATGGCCCAGAAGATCAGCCACCAGCGACGCGGGAATTTGCGGATCACCCAGAAGAGCAGCATGACCAGCAGCCCGCCGATGATCCAGGCGATGGCGAAGCTCTTGGCCTGGTCGCCGAACCAGCTTCCCCAGCCCTGCACGGAGAGACCGTACTGCAAGGACAGGCTGTGCTGATAGAGGCTCAGAGGCAGATCGAGAATGAATCCGGCAATGAGATAGAGCAGGAAAAAGATGAAGCCCTGTCCCCAGCGGTTGCGCGTGAGGCGGACGGCGGTATCGCGCATCCAGGCGATGACCCCGAGCCACAGCAGGAGCACCAGTTGCAGGATGCCCCAGATGACGTTTCCGAAATGGGTGTCAACGCGCACCGCCGAGATGTGCTGGGCCTTGGCGAGTTGGTCGGGCGGCAGGGAGTAGTCGGGGAGGTTGCCGTGCGGCGGGGCGGCGGCCAGTTCCTGGGCGGCGGCGACGTTGGCGGCGTGCTCGGTGGGGGTTTCGGAGGCGCGGGCGGCGGTGGTCGGAGACATCGGCGCGAGTAGACAGAGTAGGAGTG
>DASRLB010000421.1:0-2545 GCA_035648695.1 Acidobacteriaceae bacterium
GCCGACTCGCCAGGCGGCTCGGTTTTTTGTGGGAGATGGCCCGGCAGATTTGCGGCAAGGACCCGGTTTGGCAGCGGGCGCCCCATGGAAATCCAGGGCGCGGCAGCGTCTGCACCAGACAATCTTGCCACAATCGCGCTGTCCTGTCACTAAAGTAACCTGCGGTGCGCGTACAGTTTGCGCCGATCTTAGGCGTGAACCCGCTTCCATAGCCGGGAAATCGGCACTATGGTAACCGCGCGGCAAGGCGAATCCGCATCTCACTCGTTGATGTCTCGGAGGTGTACGCAATGGCACGATCAGTTTTTCCAAGCAAGTTTATCCGGTTGGCAATGGTGCCGATTCTCGCCGCGGCAATTGGAATGGGAACCGCCTGCGCGCGGCAGGTGCATAACGACCACAGGTCGCCCCAGTCCGACCATGGGTCCGACCGTGGCAGCAACTTCCATTTCCGCGATCAGGACAGGCAACAGTTGCAATCGCACTACAAGGGCGACGTCAACCGTTACCATTCTCATCCCGAGGGCCGTCGGCAGTTTGAACGCGGCCAGCGCGCTCCCGACAACGTCCACTTCCAGCCCGTGCCCAGCTCCTACCGCAGAGGCATGCCGCCGCCGCCGTCGGGATATCGCTACGGCTACTCCATGGCTACGTCGTTGCCTATAACCCGACCACGCGCATCATTGCGGATACGGTCGACCTCGTCGACGCCGCAACCCACTAAACGGCAATCGTTCGCGGCAGCGAAAGGCCGCCGGGCATTCGCCGGCGGCCTTTTGTGCGTACGAAGTAGATCAGATTGAATCTTGCGCCAGCATCTCTTCTTTTTCCGCTATAGCGCGGCGGATGCTGTGCGCTACGGGTTCTCGATAGTATCTAAGCCCGATGCCTTCCATGAGTCTTCATTCTCGACCAGAGACCGCTGCAATATTTCGATCTGGAGATCAAGGCCGAGTTTGCGGTTTACCTCATCGTGGTTGAAAGACATGCCCATATCCCCTGATTGACCCCCATCCCTTTCAGAGGTGGGCTACCGTTCTGCCGAAGCCGATCTCGTTTTACCGCAGGATCGGAACTCCCGTCTGTACACTGGAAGACATACAGACATCTATTGTGTTATGTTTGCTATCAAACACAGCATACGACCCATGCGACCGCATTCGCGGTTTTATGTCTCGCCGGCCGGGGGGGAGGATTCCAATGGCTAACACCAAGATATTGCTGGTCGATGACGAGAAAGCGCTCCTTGCAAGTCTCTCCGCGATCCTGTCGATGCATGAGTTCGACGTTACGATCGCCAACACGGTTGCCGAAGCTCTTCGTCAAATCAGCTCGCAACCGTTCGACGCTCTGCTCAGCGACCTGCATATGCCCGGCGCAGGCGACGGCCTCACCGTGGTCAGCGCCATGCGTCACGCCAACCCCAAGGCCGTCACCATGCTGCTCAGCGCGTTTCCGGAGATGACCGCGGCGGCGCACGCGATCCTGCTCCAGGCCGACGAGATCCTGGTCAAGCCGATGGATATTCCCACTCTGATCGCTGCGATCAAGCAGCGGGTGGCGCAGGGGGCGCCGCGTTCCCGCGTGGTCGAAAGCGTGGCAGCCATCCTCGAGCGCACTACCGACCACACCATCCTGGACTGGCTCCGCGACATCGAAGCCAAAGACAAGCTGAAATCCGTTCCTTTGACCTCCGAGTTGCGCAGCGCCCACCTTCCCCAGCTCTTTGTCGAGCTCGTAAACCGTCTGCGCTCGTCAGCCGCGCTCGGCAGCAAGGACCTGGTCTCCGCCTCGGCCCACGCGCACGGAACCCTTCGCCGCAAGCAGGGCTACACCGCCGCGATGGTCGTGGAAGAGTCCCGCATGTTGCAGGTCAACATCTTTCGCACCTTGCAGGAGAACCTCATCAACATCGATTTCAGTATCCTGCTGATCGGCGTCATGACCATCGCCGACGAAGTCGACTCGCAACTGAGCCAGCAAATGGAAAGTTACACTGCCGAATCACAGCGCTACGATCTGGGTTTAATCTGATTGCATGCGGCGAGACTACCAACCCGGGCCCCCGCCTTCCTGCAACATCGACGGCAACGATCTGTTGCAGCGCCTCAATCCCGAAGGCCTCGTACGCCTGCGTCCCCGTTTGAAGCCAGTGGTCCTGCGCGCCGAAGAAATCCTGTATCACGCCGGAGATCGCATCTCCCACATTTACTTTCCCAGCACCGCCGTCCTCTGCATGTTGACCATCATGAAAGACGGACGCACGGTCGAGTCCGCCACCGTCGGCCACGAAGGAGCGTCGTGGGTTTCCGCCAGCCTGGGAACGCCGACCATGCCTTGCCAGACGATGGTCGCCGTCCCAGGCAGCGCCCACAAGATCGCCGCAAAGTATGTGGAAGAAGAGATTCGGCAGAACGGAATCTTCCACGACCTGCTCAGCGAATACGCCCACGCTTTGCTGATCAGCAGCCTGCGGACGGGCGCGTGCAACACCCTGCACTCACTGGCGCAGCGTTCGGCGCGGTGGCTGCTGGTGGCCCTCGAC
>DASRLB010000422.1:0-5472 GCA_035648695.1 Acidobacteriaceae bacterium
GCTGGAGGATTCGTCTGGCGGCTAGTGGGATTTCAGGCGGCGATAGACGATGTAGAGCAGCGCCGACGTCAGTACGACCCACGCGAACTGGTACCAGTAGAAGAACGGGAAGCCGAACAACGCCGGTGTCGCGCGGGCGTAAAGCGCGGGGAAACACAGGCCGAGATAGGGCAATACCAGCAGGACCGCGGTGGGCCATGCTTTTGGCTTGCGGTCTGGCTGTGCGCTCTCCATGAGCAGGATGCTACCACGGTCGGGTAAGCTGTCAGTATGCCCGATGTGCCGGACAAGGAGAACGTGGAAACATTTGCAGGGGCGTCTGCGAGCCTTGCGCGCGCGGTTGCGATTATGGCGAGGCTGCGAGGGCCGGGCGGGTGTCCGTGGGACCGGGAGCAGACTTTCGACACCATCAAGCGGCATACGCTGGAGGAGACGTACGAGGTTTTCGATGCGATCGAGCGCCGCGCGTGGCCCGATCTCAAAGATGAGCTTGGCGACCTTCTGTTGCAGGTGCTGTTCTATGCGCAGATGGCTGCGGATGCCGGTTATTTCAACATCGCCGATGTGGCCGATACGCTGAACGCGAAACTTATACGCCGGCACCCGCACGTTTTCGCGGACACCGTTGCGTCGACGCCGGATGCCGTTCTGCGCAATTGGGAGCAGATCAAGGTTGAGGAGAAGAAGTCGAGCCCGGCCGGGGAGTCGATGCTCGACGAAGTCCCTCGCTCCATGCCCGCGACGCTCGAAGCGCATAAGCTTGGATCGAAGGCGGCGAAGGTGGGATTCGACTGGCCCGACAGCTCCGGTTTGTTCGCAAAGATGGACGAAGAGATTGCCGAGTTGATGGTCGAAGTGGAAGCCAAGCACAGCGAGAATGTTGAAGCCGAGTTCGGCGACCTGATGTTTACGGCGATGAACCTGGCACGCCATCTGAACGTCGACGCCGAGTCTGCGTTGCGGCGCAGCAACGCGAAATTCCGCGCCCGGTTTGCCGCGATGGAGCGAGCCGCGGGTGGGCGGGAAGGCCTGGAGCGGCTGGCTCCCGAGGAGTTGGAGTCGTTATGGTCACGGGCGAAATCTTCTGAGATACATGAAGGAGTAAAGAGTTGACCGTTTCTGCAACGAGGGTGGCGCCCGATATTCGCATAGAGCCTCTGACCACGCTGGAGCAATTCGACCGCTGCGTCGATCTGCAAAATGAGGTGTGGGCTTACGACATCTCCGCGATGATGACGCAGAAGGTATTTCTGCTGGCTTCGCATATCGGCGGACAGGTGCTGGGTGCGTTCGATGGCGACACGCTGGTTGGGTACGCGATGTCTCTGCCAGGGGTGCGCAATGGGCATGCGTATCTGCACTCGCATCACCTTGCTGTGCGGGAGGGGTGGCGCGATTTTGGAGTGGGGCGGCGTTTGAAACTGGCCCAGCGCGATGATGCGCTGGCGCGGGGGTTTGAGTTGATGGAGTGGACTTTCGATCCTCTGGAGATCAAGAACTCACACTTGAATTTTGCTCGGCTTGGCGCGATCTCGCGGCGGTATGCGCGGAATTTTTATGGTGAATCGGCGTCTCCGCTGCATGGGGGGCTGCCGACGGATCGTATCCATGCGGAGTGGTGGCTGAAGTCGGACCGCGTGACGCGAATTCTTGCGGGTGAGGCGGCGGTGATGAACGTCACGGAGCATGTGGATGTGCCTGCGGAGATTTCTGTGTGGAAAGCTGCGGAAGAGACTCGTGCGCGGGCGCGGGAAGTGCAGACTGCGAATGCCGCTGCGCTGGAGTCGGCGTTTGCGCGTGGGCTTTCGGTCATCGGCTATGAACGGAACTCGCACGGCGATGGTAGTTTCCTGCTCGGAAAATGGAACGAGGACCTCGCGTATTAGTCCGTCGTCGTGAGATCAAAGTTTTCACTCGGAGATTACGCTTTGCAAATGCAAGTCAAACCGCAGCACATCGGTATCGTCGCCTGCTCAGCCGAAGGCGCGGCCCTCTGCTATCGAACCATCTGCATCGAGGGTGCGGCGCTGATGGGGCCGCACGATCATCCCGAAGTTTCGATGCATACGCATTCGCTGGGTGAGTATATGAAGTTCATTCATCGCGGTGATTGGCAGGGCGTCGGAGAACTGATGCTTTCTTCCGCGAATAAGCTTGCACAGATCGGCGCGCAATTTCTGATTTGTCCCGACAACACGATCCACCAGGCGCTGCCTTATATCGAAGCGCGGTCGCCGTTGCCGTGGTTGCATATTGCTGGAGTAGTTGCCGAACACGCCGTGGAGCGCGGGTTTCGGCGGATCGGGTTGACCGGAACGCGGTGGCTTGTCGAGAGCGAAGTTTATCCGGAAAAACTTGCTGCACGCGGCCTGGAGTATCTTCGGCCCGACACTACGGAGCGCGAAGAAATCAACCGCATCATAATGGATGAGTTGGTGTACGGCGTCTTCAAACCTGAGGCGGTTGCGTCGTTTCAGCGCATCATCGGACGCATGCGGGATGAGGGTTGCGATGCTGTTGTGCTTGGATGCACAGAGATTCCGCTTATCATGAATGAGGTGAATTCGCCGCTGCCAACGCTTGATTCCACGCGTCTGCTTGCTCGCGCGGCGTTGCGCCGGGCCGTTGAAGAGGCCAGTTTAGAAAGTAAGGGAACCAGATGAAGATTGATGCGATCCACATGCGCGAAGTGAACATGCCTCTCGCGCACCCGTTTGAAACGAGTTTTGGCGTGACCACGGGCCGCCGCATTCTGCTGGTGGAGATCGTGTCGGAGGGCGTGTCGGCGTGGGGCGAGTGCGTTGCGGGCGAGCATCCCTACTTCTCGGACGAGATGGTCGACACAGCGTGGCACATCACCGAGACGGAGCTTGCGCCGCGGTTGCTCGGCGCGGAAATCGCTTCCGGCCGCGATTGCCCCGCGCTCTTTGAGCAGGTGCGCGGACATCGCATGGCCAAGGCTGCGCTTGAAAATGCGGTGTGGGAACTCGATGCGACGCAGCAGGGAATTGCGCTTTCAACACTGCTGGGTGGTACCCGCGAAAAAATTCCGTGCGGCGTTTCCATCGGTATCCAGCCGGCGCTTGCGATGTTGATGGAAAAGATCGAGACGGAAGTTGCGGCGGGATATCAGCGCATCAAGCTGAAGTGCAAACCGGGCTGGGACGAGGAAATTTTTACAGCCGTGCGCGCGCGCTGGCCGCACATCACGCTGAGCTGCGACGCCAACTCCGCTTACAAGCTCGACGATGCAGACCGCATCGCCACCTGGGACCGCTTCAACCTGCTGATGATCGAGCAACCCATGTGGTACGACGATTTTTACTTCCATGCCGAGTTGCAGAGGCGCATCAAGACGGCGGTGTGTCTCGACGAATGCATTCGCAACCGCCGCGACGCGCAAGCGGCGCTGGAACTTGGCAGCGGACGCATCATCAACATCAAGGTCGGCCGCGTCGGAGGCTTTACCGAAGCCATCGCCATCCACGATGTTGCGGCGAAACACGGCGTGCCCGTGTGGTGCGGCGGAATGCTCGAAGCCGGCATTGGCCGCGCGCACAATATCGCGCTTTCATCGTTGCCGAATTTCTCGCTGCCGGGAGACGTTTCCGCCTCGAAGCGCTACTGGTCCGAGGACATTATCGAGCCGGAAGTCGTTGTCAGTTCAAGCGGGGAAATCGTCGTTCCGACCACGCTGGGGCGCGGTTTCGATATCGTGCCGGAACGCATCGAAGCGTTTACCGTACGCAAGCAAATGCTGCGTCCAGGCGTCACGATTCCAGTCTAGCGAAGAGTGAGCGGGGTTGCGAGCAAGATGTGAATCGCTTCCTGGTAGCTCACTGGCGCGGGCAGAATCTTGAAGTCCGCCGCGTCCATATCGGTGTGCTGCTGCACGGTCTTCACCATCATTTCGCGGACCGTGATGTTTTCGCGCAGATGCGAATAGGTCCAGCGGTCGCTGCCGGCGTTGGTTTGTTCGAATTCCACAGTGCCGCCGGGATAGATGCGCGCCAGCATGCCCCAGCCGAAGTCGACCGGATGCAGGACGTGGCCCTCGATGCGGGTCACGCGCAGAGATTTCCGGTCGATCCACAGGCGTCCCTGCAAGCCGGTCAGGATGTTCGTGAACAGCGAGGGTGGCTTGTAGTGCGGGTCCGGTGTGAAGTCGATCACGACCTCCGGCCCGGCGGCGTTCGGGCGCTGCGGCTGGTCCGGCGCGTAGGTGTAGGTCATCGCCCGCGGCATCTCGCGCACCAAGTCCATGGAATAGCCGCGCGCCGCGTTGTCTCGCTTGTGGTGCTTGATAAATTCGCGCGGAGAATCGAGCATTCCGGTCAGGCGCGCTCGCTCCAAGGCATCCTCCTGAGTCGTAAGAGGCTGGCCGTTGCGTTCCACCAACCTTGCCACCGTACCCTGTTTGCTCTCGATAATGTCGCGGGTCACATCGTTCTTCGCATCGACTTTGCGGATGCGATAACGCAGCGGAAAGCTGCCGTCGTCGTTGATGATGTGCTGCTCGTTGACGGCCGCGGCTTCGACCCAGCTTTGGGGCGTGGACTTCGTTATGTCCGTAGGATGGACGGGTGTCTGCGCCGAGATGCCGCACGTCGCGACGACGGAGACCAGCGCCACCCGCAGGAAGCCACCGAATTGTGAACGCATCAACATTTTCCCGGTTCCAACTCGGGCCGCCTCACTCTTACTTTAGACGTGTCGCGGACCGAAGTTGTTTGTCTTGCGTTGCCGGCTTGCGTATAGTTCCGCCTAGCTGCAATTGCCGATGTTTTTTCGGATCACAACGGCCGGCCGGCAGGAGATCGAAACTTATGACCGCGGTAGAAAACGCAACGATCATTGGCAAGTCAGTAAAAATTCACGGAGAACTTTCGGGTTCCGAAGACTTGATCATGGACGGGGAGTTGCACGGCACGATCAAGCTTCCCGGCGCGCGTCTTACCATCGGGCCCGCGGCCCGTGTGCATGGCGACATTGCGGCGAAGGACGTTGTGATTTTCGGTCAACTCGACGGTGACGTTCGCGCTACGGGACGCGTCGAACTCCGCGCCAGCGCCCTGATGCAGGGCAACATTTATGCAGGCTCGTTGTCGATCGAAGAGAACGCCGTGTTTCGCGGCCAGGCGGACCCGACTCGCGCGCAGGAGCCGATGCCCGAGCGCTCCGTGAAGATTTCGTCCGCGTCTCCAGCGGCGCCTGCTCGTCCGGCGAAGCCAGTATTTGTCGAGCCGGAAGAGGACACTCCTTCCGCGCCTTTGTTCGCCGAAACCGAGGCTTGAGAACTGAGGAGTGCGAGCGGTGAGTTTTTTTCGCAGGGACGACAAAACAAGCGGGGGTAAGATGGTCGACCGGTCGCCGCGCAATTCGAGCGGCTGGCGCGACATTCTCGCCTATCTGAAGGAAACCGAGTCGCTGCGCGTGCTCGACTTTGGCGCGACATCCTCGCACAACATCAAC
>DASRLB010000423.1:0-31173 GCA_035648695.1 Acidobacteriaceae bacterium
TAAGTGGCTTTAGAATGTTGGGCTCCAGGGCGGGAGGCCCTCTCAAACGTCTCATTCCAGATGGCTTCGGTGCAAAATATGCCTGCGTAAGGAGTTAGCGGCTGGATTGGCGGTTGGAGGTCGATTTTCAGCTTCCAGCTATCGGCTACCAGCTGCCAGTTTCCAGTTGCCAGTTGCCAGGTTCGGGTGGTGGAAGAGCGCCTTTCTGTTCAGGTGCGAGGGTTGAGGAGCGAGGGTTCTGGTCAGCTCAGAGCTTAGAGCTATTGAGCGTAGAGGTCTGGGCGCGGTTGGCGTTGGGTTCTGTTGAGTGTTGAGTTGTGAGTTTTGAGTGCTGATTTAATTGTAGCTAGTTCGGAGATATAACACGCCAAGTTTTGAGAATTAGTTTCGCCAGTGTTAATGCGTTGTTTGTGGGTTTTCCACAGATGAGGGGGCTTGACAAGATTTCGGGGATTGGCGGATTCGACTGTGTGGAGGAAAGCGATTTTGTCGCATCATGGCTGAAGGCCGCACCTACGCCGGCACGGCACGCAGAGAGTCTTATATAGCCTCTGGGAATTCGCTTCAATAAAAAATGAGGGCTGGCGAATTGTTCGCCAGCCCTTGGGTTATCCACTCGATCGCGGCTAGAAGGTGATGCGGCCTCTCAGGCGGATCTCGCGGTTACTCTCGATGCCCTCCTGCTCATAGCTGCGAAAGAGGTGCCCGAAGTCGGTGTTGGGGAAGTATTGGTTGGAGTCGGTGGTGTCGATCGGCAGTATTTTAGGCTGATGGCCCGGTGTTCCCGGCGTGGACTGATCGACACTCAGGCTGAATGTCCCCACATTGGCAAAACATCCTTCACAGCCGCCGCCATCCGACTGGTCGGGCGAGAGCATGGGGTGGTTGAAGACGTTATTGATGTCCGCGCCCAGTTGCACTGCAATGCGTTCGTTGATGTGAAACGATTTATGCACCCCGAGATTGGCGCCGTACGTCGAGGGGCCATAGATGGCGTTCCGGACCGCTACTCCCGGCTGGGAGAAGAGCGTCGAGCCCATGGCCGGCAGACTGAAGGCGTTCGGGTTCCAGAAGAAGCCGGCAGGCGCTCCATTCCTGGTGTTGCCGTTGATGACCGCGCGTACCGAGGTGGCATTGAAGTCGCCGACCGCATCGAGGGCGCCAGAGGCAACATTGCCGGGGACAACGGGATCGCAGTCTCCACAGTCATAGAACGGGGTGAAGCCGACACCGGTCTTGAAGAAGAAGTTCGTGGAGGCCTGCCAGCCGCCGACCACAGCGTCCGTCAACCTCGATGAGGAGGAGAGGTAGCGCTTTCCACGCCCGACCGGGAGATCGAAGACGCCATAGCCCACGATACGGTGACGAGAAGTGAAGGAGTCGGGACCGTAATCGCTGTCCGGCTGGAAGGGGTTATAAGAGCCCCCACCGAGACTGGAGTTTCCGGTGTCCAGGCCCGACGACTTTTGATCGAGGAAGGTATAGGCAAGGCTGAAGACAGCGCCGCCGGCCTGGTGCTGGACCTGTGCCTGGTAGGAGGTGGTAAGGCTGTGGCCAACATTGCCGAAGCCGGTGACAAAATCGCCGAGGTTGGGAATCGTGAGACGCGCCATGTCGGCAGGAGAATAAGCGCAATCGCCATTGTTGAGCGGGTCGCACGGTGTAACTCCATCCCCTTGCGTGGTGCCGAAAGGGTTGTCGTTGGGCGGGATCATGTTGAGGTCGCGGCCGACGATCTGGCCCGACTGCTGCGATCCGATGTAGGAAGCCCGGAACGACGACTGCCAGGGGAGTTGCCTCTCGAAGGTAGCGTTCCACTGCTGGATCCGCGGATTTTTGAGGTCCACCGGAACGTAGTTGGCAGACGGGGTGTTGTTGAAGCCAGCTACCGCCCCGCCGCTGAACGGGCTGGTGCCAGTCGATCCGCCCGATGGCCAGCCGCTCAGTGGCGAGCCGGCCACTGACCTCTTCGTGCGGCCCTGGTTGAAAGTGTTGGTTGCCAGCGGGTCGCGAATGCCCTGGGCCGCCGAAGTTGGATAGTAAATACCGTAGCCGCCGCGGAGGACGGTCTTATCCGTAACCTGGAAGGCCAGGCCAACACGAGGCGCAAAGCCGTTCCTATAGGTACGCACGAGGCCTCGGCCAATACCAAGACCGGACTGGTCGGCCGTGACGTAGCCAAAGGCAGCGACGTTGGGATCGAGGAAGGGCAGCGTCTTCGTCGAGGGGATGATAAAGCGGCCGATCTGACCGGTTGTCGGGTTGTGATAGTTCGGATCCAGGTTGACCAAAAGATCGTTCTTGTCGATGAACGGCGTAACAAGGTCATAGCGCATACCGAGGTTCAGGGTAAGGCGCGAGCTGACATGGAAGTCGTCTTGAAGGAAGTATCCGGTCTCCCAGTTGTAGACATCCATGGCCGGCCGGGGCAGATTGACATAGGTGACGGAGTCCGCCGGCTCTCCCTGGAGAAAGCGGGCGAGGGCGGTGGGGCTGGCGCCGGAGTAAGTGACAAGGCCGCGCACGTTGCCGCGATTTACCGCGAACCCGTCGACGGCCTGATTGCGAACGAAGTCGGCGCCCAGCTTGAGGCTGTGGCGGCCAAGCGACCATGTCAGGGTGTCTCCGAAGGTAACGAGGTTCTGGTCTGCCGGGCGGTCCGTGTTTCGGCCGCCGTTGCTGAATGCCTGAAATTTGCCCAATGTGACAGCGAGATGCCCGCGGGTGTTCAACTCGTCCGGACCGACGACCGCGCCAAGGGCAGTAACGTCCGCAGCGGAGAAGCCAATGCTGCTCAGGAAGCCCCCCAGGGTGGTGTTGCTGTGGGTGTAGAGATGTTGCGTATTGAATCCGCCGCGGGCCTCATTGACGATATGGGAGGAGAAGACGTGCGTGTAGGAAAGGGAGACCGTCTGATTCTGGCGGTCCGTCTGGCTGAGGCCAAGGCCCGTAAACACACCGACGACCGGCGTGAGCGCCTTGTTCTGCGCAGAGACATGGTAGACGCCGTAGACACGATCGGCGTCGGAGAAGTTGTGATCGATACGCAACGTGCCTTCATCCTGGCCGGACCTTCCGGGGACCGAGGTTGTGTAATGGGGAGCGACGGTCCCCAACGAAGGATTGATGGGCGCGGACGAACCAACCTTGGGAAAGTAAAGATCGATCAACTTTGTGGTGACCGGATTCAGAAGACGCTGCGGAATTCTGATGAACTGCTTACCGAGGCCGCCTACGGTGTCCGTTGCGATCTCAGTCGGCGTCAGGACGGAGGTGCCGACCGCGGGTTTCGCCGCGTCAGTCATGAGCGAGAAATCGCCCGCCAGAAGGGATGGGTGCGGCAGGGTGGAGGAGGACGCACTGGATGGCTCGACGGTCCAGTTGTGCTCATAGGCTGCGAAGAACCAGGTGTTCTTCAACTTTGGAATAGGGCCGCCTACGGAGCCGCCGGCGTCAGTGATATTGAAGAACGGCTTTTTGAAGACAGGCTGAAAGACAGTGGGCGCGAAGTTCGCGAGAGTGTCCTTGTCCGCGAGCGCCCACGCGGAAAGGGCTGAGTTCTTATTGTTGTAAAAGACCGAGCCGTGATACTCCGAACCGCCGCGCTTGGTGGTGACACGGATGTTGGCGACGCCGGCGTACTCCGCGCTGAAGGTATCTGAAAGCACGTTTAAGTCGGCAACCGCTTCGAGCGATGGCTCGCTCTGCGTGGCCTGTCCGAAGATGCCGCCGTTGGAGCGCTGTCCGTCCACGGAAAAGCTGGCGCCGTAACTTTGCGCGCCGATGAATTTGAAGTCGCCGGGCTCGTCGCTCTGCGTGATGTTGGGATTGATGTAGAGGAAGGAGTAGATGTCGCGGCTGTCGCGAGGAAGGTCGACGATCGCCTTGGAGCCGATGGTCTCGCTCAACGCCTGGTCCTGCGTGTCGATGAGCGGCGCCTGGGTCGTGACTTCTACCGTCGTGTCCGCGGAGGCGTGCATCACGGCATTCGCGCTGGCAGCATCGGAACCGGACAGCAGGATGCCGTTGACGGTGGCTGTCCGGAATCCGGCGGCCGTAATCGTGGCCTTGTACCGGCCTCCCGGCAGCGCCGGCACCTCATACTCGCCATGCTGGTTTGTGGTCGCATGGTGGGTGGTGAGGGTGGAGAGATCGGTGATCTCGACCTGGGCATTTGGAAGCAATGCGCCGCCGGAATCCGTCACTGTTCCGCGGATCGTGCCAAGGTCAGTGCCCTGTGCGTACAGACTGGACGAACCGGAAGCGATGCTCAGAATGAGTACCGCCAACAATGAAATGAGGTTTCGTAATTTCATGGAATTCCTCTTTGCCTCCAAGATGGATTACTAGGGAATACCATAGTGAACGAATAGAAAGCAAACAAAAAAGACATACAAACGAAGAATACGGAACTTCTTTGCGGAATTTCTTTGGGAAAAGCCCGTTTTGGAACCATATTTCGGCCGAGCGCCTCTTTCCGGGGGGAGATTCCGAGCGGCGTCGGTCAGTATGTCTGGGAAAGTAACCAACCCCTGCACCCGCTTTCATTGCCGCACCATCCCTATCTTCCCGGAAGATGAGAGGCAAACTTGACGCCAATCCGGGAAAGGACTAGAAACAGTGGCGACAGAAAGACAAATATGCCAAAACAACATTCAAGCAAACAAATCGTAATGTCTCTGGCGCTAACCACGATACTCGGGCTTTCCGGCTCCGTCGGCCACGCGGACGGGTTCACTGTCGTTGGACCCGGCGGCGGCGGGGCGATGTATCACGGAACCGTCAACCCACGCGACCCCAGCGAAGTCCTCGTCGCGTGCGATATGACCGGCTCGTACCTGAGCCATGACGGCGGCCATTCGTGGCGGATGTTCAACCTGCGCGGCACTGTCCGCTTTTTCGCCTTCGATCCATTGCAGCCGCGCACTATCTATGCAGGCACGCAAGCGCTGTGGCGCAGTACCGACGACGGCGAATCGTGGAAGATGGTTTGGCCTGTGCCGTCGACCGTTCACGCTATCCGCATGTCTTCCGATCACGCGGATGAGGTGATCGTTTCCGATGCCGATCCGATGGGCGAGATTGTCGCACTGGCGATCGATCCCTCCGATTCGCACACGCTTTTCGTCGCTGGCGTTAAGGACAAGAAGGCGGCGCTCTTCCAGTCTTCGGACGCGGGCGGGACGTGGCAACGCGTCCATGATTTGCCGGATGCGCCGGAAAGAATCTGGATCGACCCCCACTCCAGCCAGTCCGATCGCGATCTGTATATCGGCGGCAAGTGGGGCGTCACGGTCAGGGACCACGGCAAATGGCAAGACCGGCCCGCGCCGAAAGACGTCGTCTTCACCGACATCAGCGCAGGGTTCTCTCAAACGCTGGGAACCATGCTGTACGCGACGTCTGAGTCCGGGATATTTTTGTCGAGAGACGGTGGCGCCTCGTGGCTTTCGTCTCCTCTGTCCGGCAGCGGAGCGAAGGTCCGCGCGATTGCCACCAGCCTGCATCATCCCGAATCCGCTTATGTCTCCTACAGTCATCTTCAACTCGACGGCGATACATGGATGGGTGTGGCGCGCACGCGTGACAGCGGACACACATGGTCGCTCGTCTGGAAGGAAGGCAAGACTGCCGCGCCCAACATCCACGATGCCTGGATTTCGAAAGAGATCAGCGTGGAGTGGGCTGAAAATCCGCTGGGAATCGGCGTGGCGGATCAGGACCCGGACCTGTGCCTGGGCACTGACTTTGGCCGCACCATGATCACAACGGATGGCGGGGCGACGTGGACGGGGGCCTATTCGAGGAAGGTAACGGGCGGCAATTGGGTGAGCACCGGCCTCGACGTGACCACGAACTACGGCTACCTCGTCGATCCCTTCGACGCGGACCGCCACTTCATCCCGACCACGGACATCGGTCTGTTCCGCAGTGAAGACAAGGGCCGCTCGTGGGCGCGATCGGTTACCGGCGTTCCGGAGCAGTGGAGCAACACAACCTACTGGGTCGTGTTCGATCCTGCCGTCAAAGGCAAGATGTGGGGCGTGATGAGCGGGACGCATGACCTGCCCCGTCCCAAGATGTGGCGCACCAGATCGACGACGAAGTATCGCGGCGGAGTCTGCGTGAGTGTCGACGGAGGCCGCACCTGGAAGCCGTCGAACGCCGGAATGCCGGAGACCGCGCCAACCCACATCCTCTTGGATCCGACGAGCCCCGTCGGGCACAGGACTCTATGGGTCGCCGCGATGGGCAGAGGCGTCTATAAGAGCGCGGATGACGGAGCGACATGGGTGCTGAAGAACCGGGGCATCGTGCAGAACGAGCCTCTGGCGTGGCGGCTGGCTCGGGCCAGCGACGGAACTTTGTACGTCACAATTGCCCGACGCAGCGAGGACGCCAGCATCGGCGCAAGCGGCGATGGAGCGCTGTATAAATCCACCGACGGCGCCGATTCGTGGACGCCCGTAAAGTTGCCTGCGGATGTGAATGGGCCTAATGGATTGACGATCGATCCGAAGAATCCGAACCGTCTTTATCTTGCGGCGTGGACCAGGGCTGCGGGAGTGCATGGGACGGGCGGGGGAATCTTCCTGTCGGAGGATGGCGGCGAAAGTTGGAAGAACGTGCTCGACCGCGATCAGCACGTCTACGATGTGACGATCGATCCTCGCGATGCGAACATCCTGTATGCCGCGGGTTTTGAATCATCAGCGTGGCGCTCGGCAGACCGCGGAGAGCACTGGACGCGCATTCCCGGATTCAACTTCAAATGGGGACAGCGGGTGATGGCCGATCCCGCAGACCCAAAGATGATTTATATATCGACTTTTGGCGGCGGCGTTTGGCACGGTGCTTCGAGCGGCGGCCAGAGGCGGCCGGACATCGCCACGCCGGAAATGCTGCCCGGTCGCGATCCCGTGATTATTCCATGAGCAACGGTGGAAGCCGTCCAGAAAAGCGCGTCTGTACAGCTTCCGCCAGTTGCATCGAATAGGCAGCATCGATCAGCGAGCGTGTCGACGGTTTGCCTTCTGCCAATAGCTGAAAAAACTCTTCGTGCTGCCCGATAAACCCGCCATCGATCAACGGATCGTTGACAAGCGAATGCTGGTCGGCGATCGCCTCTCCGGCCCATTGGCGATCACCCTGAAAACACAACTCCGAGCTATATGCCGAGCCCAGCGCCGCTTCCGCCGTAGCTCCTTCCGCGGTCAGGCAGTACGATTCCCTCCGCAAGCCGGTGTCGGTCATCAGCGATACTTCGGCGATTGCGGAATCCGCGAATTTCAGACGAACCAGATAGTCGTAGGCTGCCGAATTTTCGTGCGGACGGGCCTCTACTTCGATGGACTCCGGGTTTCCCATCAGGAACCGAATCGCGTCCAGCACATGGATGCCGGTGCCGGTCGCAAACTCCGGCTCAAGCCGATTCGTACGCCACATTTCAGCCTGCGCGAAGCGCACCGTGTGATGGGCGGCCCACTCTTTGAGTCGCACGATGGATGGAATGGAGCGGCGATTGAAGGCCACAAATGTGAAAGCGCCGGCCGCAGCGGTGGCCGCGGCAAGAGATGTCGCTTCAGCCAGCGAGATGCCGGGCGGCTTCTCGATGAACAAAGGAATCCCCAACGGAAGCAGCGATTTAACCAACTCCGCAGTGGCGGAGGGCTGCACCGTGCATACGATTGCGTCCGGTCGAACCTCGCTCAGCATCGCATGGATATTGTCCGATGCGAGACGGTAGTGGAAGAGATCGCGGAACTGGCGAGCGCGCTCAATTTGAAGATCGCAGATGAGTTCCAGCGATACGAGCGATCGCTGGGCAAGGCGCTGCAACGCCGGGCCGTGGGCGCAGCGGCTCCATTCCCCTGCGCCAATATGTGCAATTCGAAAAGGCATCCGACTCCCGGGCAAAACCGCTTGCTTCTTTCTTTCTATTTCGCTAGCCTTCTTTTTATTGCCTTCCGATACTTTACCTCTAAAGCAAATTTCCTGTTGCTGCGAATTGGAGGAGGGCGTTCAGTACCGTTTTTCTGGGGAAAAACGGACATTACGTTCAAGGTTTCGCTATACACTCACAGGAAATTTGCTCTAACCGAGCGCGCGAGGAAGATTTTCGATGAACCGCAGAGACCTGTTGAAGAGCGGTGCACTGCTTCCTCTGCTGCCCGGGTTGCGCGCACTTGCCGGCGATCCGGCTGGTCCGAGGCACCTATGGCAAGGATATGACTTCGGTTCGTTCTTTCCGGCGAAGGAGCGTTTGAACCAAGGGCCCTTCGATATCGATCAGGACCAGGGCTGGCAGACGGTGCTGTTCACGACGGCGTCGGAAAAGCCGTTGCGCAATCCGGGCCTCGGCCTTGTCGGCTATACGTGGGAAGAAAATGGGCCGTCGGTCGCCGTCCGCGAAGGCCGTCAGACGCTGGAAGATCATGTAGAAAAAATGGCGAGTCTTCCCTTTGTCGATGTGCTCTATATTCGCTGCGACTGGCGCAACGTGCAGAAGCAGGCCGGCAGGCTGGACCTCGATCCTGTTTGGGACCTGACGCTGGCGGCGGCAAAGCGCCACGGGCTGCGCGTGGCATTTCGCATTCAATCCTCGAACACAGCGTTTCAACCACAGCAGCTTGCGCTGCCCGAGTTTCTGCGCTCGCGGATTCCTCTCGTCAAAATCGGCGTCATGGGCAAACACGGTCACGGCGGAGCTGCCGGCTATTGGGTCGAGCCACGTTACGACCACCCGGAATATCAGAAGGCCTTCGCGGAACTCACCCATCTGCTCGCAGATCGCTTCGATGGAGACCCGCTGATGGAGTGGGTGGACATGATGCACATTGGGTTCTGGGGCGAGGGACACTTCGGAGGTTATCCGAGCCCCTTCCCCGACTTCGCCACGGCGCAGCGCACGCTGAATCGGATGGTCCGCACGCAGCTTGCGGCGTGGAAGAAGACGCCGCTCGCGATGAATACGCAGCCGGACATCAGCAACACCGGGAATCGCGAGGCGATCGAGGTCGCGGTGCGCGGAGGGGCATGGGTGCGGTCGGACAGCATCATCGTCGAAGAGCCCATCCAGATTGAAGAACTGGCCAACAGGCCACCGTGGCTGGCGGCCATTCTCGAAGATGGTGCGCTTCGCTCCTACGACGTATCCAAGCTCGCGATCGACGCCGCGGGGGTGAACGAGTTGGAAAACTACATGCTGCATGTGCTGGATCTGAAGGCGAACTACTGGTCACTGTGGACCGAGTCCGAACATCTGGCCCGCTACAATGACCGCTTCCCGCGCGGGTTTGAACGTCTGCGGGCGAGTATGGGTTATCGGCTGCGGCCTTCGTGGGTGTGGCAGAGAAAGCGCTTTGGGACTTCGGAGCTGATCGTCGCGGTTTCAAATCGCGGCGTCGCGGGGGTCCCGGGAGTGCTGTGGCTGCACATCGCAAGCTCCGACGGAAAGTTCAAACTTCGAGGCTCGCTTGATCCCGGATATCCGCACGGCGGCGGGCTTCGACTGGGCTCTTTTCTGCTGCCGGCCGGATACGTTGGCAAGGTGCATTTGTCGGCGGAGATTGAAATCAGGCCCGGCGTGCTGAAACCCATCGCCTGGGCCTGTGAGCAGGGTGTAAATCCGGATGGCTCGATTTCCATTGAAGTAAAACCGATGAACGATTCGAAATGGCGCAAAGGCGTGTAGGGGCAAGTTCCGGACGCCTGGCGATCCGCTTTAGATTGTTGGACTTCCGTCTATGGAAGCGAGTTAGGCTTCGAACTTTCGGGCGGACCGGCGAGCAATATCGGCCATTTTTTCTTTGAGGTTCTTGGCGTAGAGTGGCCTTTTTGCGCCAATTGATGTCTTTATGTGCCACTTCGTGGCTTTTTGCAAGAAATAGCGGACTTAGTGGCTTTTTGCGACGGATTTGCGTCAAAAGTCCGATTTGTGAGCGGTCCGTTCCGTGAGTGCGCTGCCGCTCTACCGGGATTTGAGCTAGCAGTTGCCAGTTTTCAGTTGCCAGTTGCCGGTCTGGGTTGCGGTCGCGCCTTCCAACTCACGCTCTATAGGGAAGATTCAGAGGGGGCGCACTAGACCTTCTCGTGTGGCGCGCGAGTTACGGACCAGCAGAAGCACAAGCAGCATTCCAATCATGGGAATGATGCCGCTCGCAATGACGACGGGATCGAATGCATGACCGCCCTTCAAAACGCGAGAGTCTGACAGATAGCCGACCGCCTTCATCGCGATGATCGTTCCAATGCCGGACCCGGTGCCGCTCAGACCGCTGACCGTTGCGACGGCGTTGCTCTTGTAGAGGTCCGACGGAAGGACGTTGGCGATCGTGCTAAAGCAAGCGTAAGAAAACGTTGCCATCGCGAACAGCAGCGTGATGAGCCATAAATTTTGCGTAAAGACGGTCGGGATTAGCAGCATCGTGCCGCACCCGCCGACTACGACCACGGCTTTGCGGGCCCGGCCGAGGGGCCAGCCTCTGCGGATGAGGTATCCGGAGGCAGCGCCCCCGGCGAAGTTTCCCAAGTCCGCGGCCAGGAAGGGGACCCAGATTGCGATGAGGCCGCTGCGAAGGTCGATGCCCTTGGCGACGAGGTAGACGGGGAACCAATCCGTGACGAAGTACCAGACCGGGTCGGTGAAGGCGCGGGCGGCGATCACTCCCCAGGTTTGCGGCAAGCGGAGAAGATCGCGCCAGCGCACCTTTGCGGCTTCGCCGGTGGGTTCGTCGGAGCGTTTTTCCCGACGCAACATTTCGAGTTCGCCCGCGGAAATTTGCGGATGCTGTTCGGGGGAGTAGTAAAACTTTCGCCACACCAGAAGCCAGATGAACCCAAGCACACCGGGCACTACAAACGCCGGTCGCCAGCCCCAGCGAAAGTAGATCCACAGCACGAGGAAGGGCGAAAGCGCGCCCCCGATGGAAGAGCCGCTATCGAAGAAGGCCGTCGCGAGGGCACGCTCCTTTGCCGGAAACCATTCCGAGACGACCTTGGTCGCGGCCGGCCAGTTGGCGGATTCGCCGAATCCGAGCATGAGGCGAAAGCCCATGAAGCCGAGGAATCCGTTCGCCAGCGGCGTCAGCATCGAGACAACGGAATAGAAAAGGACGGTGATGCTGATGCCCCGGCGGGTTCCGATGCGGTCCATCCAGCGGCCGCAGACCGTCTGGCCGATCGCGTACGCGACGCGGAAGGCGATGACGAGGTTTGCGTAGTCGCTGTTGGTCCAGTGATAGGAAATCTTCAGGTAGGGCGCGAGCAGCGAGAGCGTCTGCCGATCCATGTAATTGATGACCGTCGAGGCGAACAGCATCGCACAGATCCACCAGCGCAAGGAGTGCGTCTTTGCCGGGTTTCGAATGGTCTGGGATGGCACGATTATTCTCCGCCGATCTGTGATTAGCGCATCCACCCGTCGAGGTGACTTTGGACAAAGGAGTCATCGGAAAGATGTGGATAGGCCGCGTACACGCGGTCGATCTCCGCGCTCTGGCCGGGCGAAAGAGATTCGTCTTCGCGGAGGCACCAAACGCCTTCCAGAAGACCCTGGCGGCGCAGCACTTCGTGGATGCCCGCGATGCAGCCGGCGAAGCCGTGCGCTGCATCGAAGAAGGCTGCATTGGCGTCTGTGATTTGGTGCGCGAGGGTCAGCAGCTCGATCGGGATTTCCGCGCCGCTGCGATGCGCGAGAGCAAGGTGTTCGGCAGCTTTGCTTGTCCACACAGCCCAGTGCCCAAGCAGGCCGCCAACGATGCGTAGTGTGTCTCCGCCAAAGTTCCAGCGCGTCAGTAGATCGATGAGGATGCTGTCATCGTTGCCGGTATATAGAGAGATATCGCGGGCGCGACCGGAATCGATTACGCCGCGCAGGACGTCGATGGTTTGATAGCGATTGAATGGGGCCATTTTGATGGCGACTACATTCTCGATCTTCGCGAACTCTCGCCAAAACTCGTACGGCAACAACCTTCCTCCTACCGATGGTTGCAGATAGAAACCGACGACAGGCATGACGCCGGCTATAGCCCTTGCATGTTCCACCAACTTGTCCGTGCCCAGATCGTTCAGGCCGCCCATGCTCAGCAAGACGGCGTCGTAGCCCAACGAACGCGCGAGTTCCGCCTCTTTGACGGCTTGATGCCGCGGGCCGCAGACGCCTGCAATTTTCACGACGTTTGCCTTCGTTGCTTCTTCCATCGCGAGTGCAAGCACCGGCTCATAGAGCCCAATTTTGGGGTCGCGAATGGCGAACTGAGTTGTGTGTACGCCGACAGCAATCCCGCCTGCGCCCGCGGCGAGGTAGTAACGCGTCAGCGCTCTCTGTCGCCGCTCATCGAGCTTGCGCGCGGACGTCAACGCCAGAGGGTGGGCGGGAATGACGAGGCCTTTCGCAAGCCGTTCGCGGACATTCATCAGAATTTCCCATCCTGCGTTTGAAAGTGAGTGGGCTTGTTGCTGAGCGCGCCGCCGGCGGCAATCCACTCGGCGATCCAGTCCATCATTTCGACCGGCGTCACCGTCGGATAGCCGAACAGCCGATGACATTTCGCTGCGTTGTTGAGCAGCGCGACGCTCGATTCTTCGCCGGTAAACGATGCTTCGTGTCCAAACCGCTGCGCGAATTGTTCCGCGATCCAGCGAGTGCTCAGAGTCTCGGGGCCGGTGAGATTGAGAATGAACGGCGGCGAGGCGCAGCGGGCGATCGACCTCATGCACACGGAATTCGCGTCGCCCTGCCAGATGATGTTGACCAGCGGCATTCGCAGATCGACAGGCCGTCGCTCAAAGACGGTGCGTGCTATGTCGACGAGTACACCGTAACGAAGATCGATGGCATAGTTGAGCCGCAGCACAGCCACCTTCGTTCCCCAGCGATGCGACGCGTGTTCAAAGATTCGCTCGCGACCCAGAACGGACTGCGCGTACTCACCCTGCGGGCCGAGGGGCGTCTGCTCGCTGGCGCCGCCGCGAGTTGCGGGGAGAAGCGGATAAACGTTGCCGCTTGAAAAGCAGACAATGCGCGAGTGGCGATAGCGGTCGGCGACAAGTGCCGGGAGCTGCGTGTTGATGGCCCAGCTTAGATGCTCGGCGCCGGTGGTCCCGAACTTGCGGGCGGCCATGAAGATCACATTCTCCGCGTCGGGAAGCTTGGCCAGTTCGTGCTGCTCCAGAAGATCGCACGCGATCGGCTCGATGCCGTGCGCGCGCAGAGCATTGGGCATCGACTTGTCGCTGAACCTTGCCACGCCCATCACGCGCGACTTCTTTCCGGCGGCGTCCGCGGAGCGCCGAATGAGTTGCGCGAGCGTCGGCCCCATCTTTCCGCCGACGCCGAGGATGAGGACATCGCCTTCCATCTCGCGCATGGCTGCGACATCGGCCTCCGACGGCCGCGACATGCGCTCTTCCAACTGTTCCAGGGTCGTTATTTTCATGTCATCCCAACTCGAATCCTGCAATGGCATACACCATCGCATTGTCGTTCTCCATTGTTTCGCCGCGACGCATGCGCCACAGCGTTCGGCGGCGGGTAAAACCAAGCTGCTCTGCGCAGCGTACAGCGCCCGTGTTTGCAGGCAGCAGGTCCCAATACCAGTCGCTCGACTTGCCTGCGTTTGGGTAAATTTCAAGATGAGTCGCGATTAACAACTTAGCGTCAGCTTCTGAATCCGCGACGCATGGGCCGAGATAGCGCGCTGTCGCTCCTGGACGTGAGAGCACATAGCCGTGCGAAGTGAAGTCGCATTTGCCAGACTGTGACAGCATCTCCAGCAGGTGCTTGCGCGACACACCAAACGCTTCGTTATCCATCGTGAAATGCGCATCGGATATTTGCAAGCAGTCGACGTCGAGCGACGAAGAAAGGCGATTCTGTTCCGGTGCGAGGGTCGAGGGCTTGAGGAGCGAGGGTTGCGATGAGCTCAGAGCGTTGAGGTTTTGAGCGTAGAGGCGCGGGGCGCGGTTGGCGTCTGAAAGGGACTTGTTCAGTTTTGAGTTTTGAGTTTTGAGTTCAGAGTCAATCGCAGCTCCGCGATCGTCGACGCAGCCATGTAAAGTGACCATTGCCGCAGGGCGCCCCCATCGTTCCACTGTCTCCTCCACAATAAAGCCGAGGCTTTCGTAGAGTGGCCGCCCCTCATTGGTGGCATCGAGCTTCAACGTCCGAATTTTGTTTCCTTCCGCGCGCGCAATCAGGTCTTCCATCAACTCTCTTGCGAAGCCCCGCCGCCGATTTTCAGGCCGGGTCAAGACCATTCCGATCCAGGCTAGGCGCGTTCCATACGGCAAAAGACTGGCGGTCGCCACAATTTTTCCAGCGGCTTCTACACAGCGAAAGCCTTCACCGGCAAGTTGCAGCACGCGGAGCCAATCCTCCGGCGTCTGATTCCAGTTCGCCGCTTTCGATAGCTCCATCGCGGAAGGAACGTCTGCCGGCGTAAGAGTTCGGACCACGGTTGGCATCAGGATACCTCCCGACTTTTCCACCACTTGATGAAGTGCGGCAGGGCGGTGTCGGGGCCAGCGAGTTCAGGATGCCAAAGTTTCTCCCACTCGAAAGACGCGAAGCCATCGAAACCGATTTCCGCGAGCGACGCGAACATTGTCTGGAACGGAAAATCTCCTTCTCCTGTGGCTACATAGTGAAGGGCGCCTTGAGTGTCCCGCTTCATGTCTTTTACATGCACGTGACGGATGTGCGATGCCATGCGCGGCGAAATGAGGGGGGCTTCGCCGCTCTGCTCGAATGCATTTGCGGGGTCCCAGATGATGCCGACGTTCGTGTCGTCCAGTTGTGCGAGGACGTTGTTCACGTCCGCGACAGTTGCGAAATCTCCGTGAGTTTCGAGCCACACCTCGACTCCGCTCGGCTGCATTTTTTCCGCGAGCCGGTTGAGGGAGTCTGCGATCCACCCCGCCGTTTGCGTGCGGGTGTTGCCGGGTTGAATGCGATCGCCGAAGACTCGGACCGACGGCGCGCCGAGCCCGGCGGCAAGTTCCGCCATGCGCAGGGCGGAGTCGAAATTGCGTTGCCGCTCCAGCGGATCGCTGGAATGAAAACATGCACTGCTTCCCATCGACGCGACGACCAGACCATGATCCTGAATGGCGTTCCGCGTCGCGGCGAGGGCGGATGGTTGGAAGTCCGGCAAGTTCCACAGGTCGAGCTCGCGAGATATGACGCGCAGCTCCACGCCGTCGTAGCCATAGGTCGCGGCGGCCTGAAGGATTTGCGTCAGGTCCCAATCCGGGCATGCGAGCGTGGAGAAACTGGTTTTCATCATGTCATGCGACTCAACATCTCTGTAGTTACGCGATGCTGCACCGAGTCTCCGCTAAAGAAGCGTTCGAGCTCGTCCATGGCTGCGGCGGCCATTTCGCCGCGGGTGTGAGGGCCTCCGCCACCGACGTGCGGCGTTACGATTGCGCCAGGCAGCGTTCGGAGCGGATGGTCGACGGGCAGCGGCTCGTCGGGGTCGGTGACGTCCAGCGCGCAGCGCAGGCGACCGCTCTTGACCTCGCGTGTCAGAGCGGGGAGATCGATCAAGCTGCCTCGGGCAATGTTGATGACGACCGCTCCGTCGGGCAGCATCGCCAATCGCTCGCTATTCAGAAGGTGGCGCGTCTTGTCGGTCGCCGCGGTCGTCAATACGAGCAGCGAGCTTCGCTTCAACACACCGTTGAGCGAATCGAACTGGACGGGCAGACCGGCGGCGAGTTCTTTGGACGCAAACGGATCGTGAACTCTCCAGCGAATATCGAAGCCTCGCAGCATGTCGATCAGCGCGCGGCCGATGCGCCCAAAGCCAATCATCCCCACCTCTCGTCCGAGCAGAGATTCGTCTGCCCCGCCGTTGGTGTGGATATCACTGTAAATGCGATTGGATTTCTTGCGCAGGGCAGCGCGGTAGTGGTCGACATTCCGGGCTGCATACAGAAGGAACGCCGCGCCGAGTTCCGCGGTCGGTCGCGCCATTGGTTCCGGCGTATTCACGATGACCAGCTTGTCGAACAGCGATTTCTCGAACCGCTTTTTTACTTCGCCGCCGCAATGAGCGATGATCCGCACTGATTGCAGCCGGCCCATCATTTCTTCGGAAAGGCAAGGGCTGTCCCAGGTTGTGATCAATGCCTCTGCGTTTCGGAGACCGGCGGGAAGCGTGCCGTCTAAATTTTGAATTGGGAACAGGGCCCATCGCGAAAATCCGCTTAGCCGCCTTTTCCGGCGTTCGTCGAAGAACGAGGCAAAGAGTTCTTCTCCACTCAATACGGCGATGATTGGCTTTGTCATAAACCGTGCTGAGTCTAGCACGAAATCCTCATAGTATGTTTCGTTTTATTTCGGAAACTTTTGCTTGACATTGTATTGGTTGCTAAACGAAGGTATAGGTCATGCCCGTAGCCAACTCAACCGACTATGCCGTCATTGTCTGCTACATCCTTTTGATGGTCGGCGTGGGGTTCTATGTCATGCGCTTCAACAGCACGGCGTCGGAATACTTTCGTGGCGGCAGCCGCATCCCGTGGCTGGTTGCGGGCCTCAGTTCCTTCATGTCGGGCTTCAGCGCGTGGACGTTTACCGGCGGCGCGGGCGTCGCCTACAACTCCGGGATCGTGGTCATCGGCCTGTACATCGGCAACGCGCTCAGCTTTCTGCTTGGCTACTACGTATTCGCCTCGCGCTGGAGACGCACGCGCATCAGCACGGTGATGGAGTACCTCTCCGATCGCTTTGGGCCAGCGACGCATCAGACATTTTCCTGGGCGACAATCATCTTCCAACTTTTTACCAGCGCCACCATGCTGTATGGGTTGAGCCTGTTCGTTTCGACCGCATGTCAATTTTCCGTCACGGCAACGATACTCGTGACGGGGGCTGTGATCCTCTCCTATAGCGTCGTGGGAGGCCTGTGGGCGGTCGTCGTCGCGGACTTCCTGCAAGCATCCATCCTGCTGCCTTTCTGCGTTGTCCTGGCCGCGGCTTCGCTGGTGCATGTCGGCGGCTTCTCCGGGCTCGCCCATTCGCTGCCGCCCCAGATGAAGACCATTCCGCTGCACGGCGAGTTTGGATGGATCTATCTCGTCTGCTGGACCGTGATGGTCTCGTTCGGCTACAACACCGCAGCGATGGCGCAGCGTTACTTCAGCGTAGAGAATGAACGTGCGGCCAAGAAGGCCGCGTTGCTGTGTTGCGGGTTATTTTTTGTTGGGGCATTTCTTTGGTTCATTCCTCCGATGGCGATGCGCATCGTCTACCCCAACCTGCACGCGATCTGGCCCCATCTCGCCAATCCGAATGAAGCGGCGTATGTGGCCGCGAGCCTGACGTTTCTGCCGCATGGACTTATCGGCGTGATGCTGGCCGCGATGTTCAGCGCGACCATGGCGAGCCTGTCGGCCAACTTCAATTTCAAGTCCGCAATTCTATCGAAGGACATTTATCAAACGCTGTTCCGCCCCAAAGCGGGCGAGCGCGAGTTGCTGATCGTCGGCGCACTGATGACGCTGCTGATCGGCGGACTCACCACGGTCCTGGCGATCGTCATGGCGGCCCGCGGCGAAAGCATCTTTGAAGTGATGATGACGTTCAACACGCTGATCTCACTCTCCTACGGTCCGCCCGCCCTGCTGGGACTGGTCTTTCGGCGGACGCCGTGGTGGTCCGGCATCGCGACTTTCGCCACGGGATTCATCCTGGGGATCCTTGGCGATTTCGTTTTCCACTGGACATTCATCCAGCAGATCGTCTTCGTCGTTCCTCCGGCCTTCGGCGTGTTCTTCCTGAGTATGCTGTTCGACCGCAAGGAATGGCCGGGGCGCGCCATCCTGTTCAAGAGACTCGACACGCCGATCGATCCCTCCGAGATCAGCGACGTTCCGGACTTCAGCCGTCCGGTGTTTCGCTTCCTCGGGCGCGCGGTGGCGTGCATCGGTCTCGCATCGCTTCTACTATTGATTCCGAACCCGCCGGCCGCGCGCCTGACCATACTCGCTTTCAGCGGAATCACTTTGGCTGTGGCAGCATCGCTTTGGTTTGTGCCGGGCGCCAGCAAATTCGGCCGCAAAGCCGATCTGCTCGCCCAACAAAAATTATGAGATCATCCTCTCCCAATTTTTCGATCCCGCCGACGCAGCTTTCGCGCCGCTACTTTTCCCAAATGCTTGCGGCGACCGCGGCCTTTGCGTTTTCTGGCCGCGCTCATGCCGAAACGAAGAGCGGACCGTCGATGCTGCTGGGTGCAACGGACCCATTCTGCGGTCTCGACATTCTGCACATGCGCTACGCCGCCGGACGCCGTCCTTCAGACGACATTTCGGGAAACGCTCTCTCGTGGCTGCTGACCGGGAGCGATGCCTTCGCGCAAAAATCTCTGGCCGAAATGCGCCACTCCGCAGTGCCTCCCACCGGCTCTCATGCGTGGTTGACCTATGCGAACTGGGCCCTCGCATTCGACTGGTTGTATGAGCATCCGGCTTTCGACGAGGCGCTGAAGGACCGCGTCGCAAAGCAGTTGCTCGATGGAGCCACGACGATGGCCGCGACGCCCGACCTCAGGCACCCCGAGCAGGCGTCTTTTCACAACTACACCACGCGGTTTCTCGGATTGACGGCATTCGCACTGTGCGCCGCGGCGAGGCATCGCCCTCACGATGCGAGCATTGAAGAACTGAGGGACAAGGCAGCTCGCGCATTCCAGAACATTCTGCAGGTCTCCAACATCGTCGCGCCGAGAGGCAGCTATCACGAGTCGATGGATTACATGCGCATCACGTACGTCCCGATGGCGATGCTTGCGGAGTTGCAGCGCACGACCACGGGCGTCGATCCCGCGCTGCGCTTCGGAATCTACCGCAGCGTGGCCGATACGTACCTCTACAAATTATTGCCGGACGGCACACCATCGCGCGAGGGCGACAACGAGTACCCGATCCTCGATGACCGCGACACCGCGGTCCTGGGCTACGCTGTGAATCGCTTCAAGAATCCTTACGCGGCATGGCTGCTTCGCGACAGCGGTTTTGCGGTGCGCGAGTGGGCACTGCCTGTCCTCGACTTTCTGTGGAACGATCCTGACGTCTCGCCGCGCAACCCTTCGCTGACAAAACCGGAAGAACTTGCGCACCATCGGCATTTCACCGGAGTCGACCAGGTCGTATTCCGCAATGGATGGGAGCCGAACGCCACGCGCATCGAGTTCGACTGCGGACCGTACCTGGCCAAGCATCAGCATCTGGACCGCGGCCATTTCACCATTTATCACCGCGGGTATCTTGCCATCGATAGCGGCGCCGATTACACGGAGTCGGAGAGCCCACATTATTTGAACTACTATCGGCGCACGGTCGCGCACAACACCATGTTGATCTTCGATCCGAAGGAACATTTTTTCTGGTCCGAAAATCTGCTGGAGGCCGCCAACGATGGCGGCCAGCGCATGGATTCTTCGCGGTTCTGGAATACGGTGCGCAGCCGTGCGGATTGGGAAAAGACGCGCGACCTTTGGGATGAGGGCCGGCTTGCGATCGTCGACAGCGAGGAGGCGACCGATGGCGGCGGAAGTTACCACTACGCTTGCGGCGATGCGACCCGCGCATACTCACCGCACAAGTTGCGGACCTTCACGCGGCAATTGCTTTATCTTCCCGGGCCGGATGTTTTGTTGGTCTTCGATCGCGTCATCAGCACCGATCCTGCGTTCCGCAAGACATGGTTGCTGCATGGCGTCAACATGCCGTGGGTGGAAGGGACCGGTACCCCATCGAGCAACGGTGAAGAGGCATTCGGCAATGCGGGAAGTTTCCGCTTGCAGGAAGGCGAGGGAGAGATTCTCGTCCACACTCTGCTCCCCGCGCACCACATCACATCGCGGCGCGGCGGCCCCGGCCATGAGTTTTGGACGCCCGGCGATGCCAGCGGAGGACCGTGGGGCAGCGGCCGCAACTGGCCGTTGGAACCGGCGGAAGGCGGGCCGCTGCCGAGCGATTCGGAAGAGCTGGCGATGTGGAAGAAATTTTATGGCGACGATATCAAGAGCATCGAGCGCTCCAACCATCGCAACGTCGTTCCCGGAGCGTGGAGGGTCGAAGTTTCCCCTTCTGCACCTCAGCTCGAAGATCACTTCCTTCATCTATTCGAGATTGGCGACCGTGGAAAGACTGGCCGCTTCAGCGTCGAGTTACTACAGGGCTCGGGGATTGCGGGCGCCGGTTTCGCTGTCACCGGAGAAGCCGGAGGCGTTGCTCTGTTTCCGGCCCAGGATATGCCGCTCGACTATGTGGAGGTGACGCTTCCTACATTCCCTTGTCGCGCGATCTGGGTCGCCGGCCTCGAAGCCGACCGGCACTACAATCTCGAACTCGTGGGCAGCAACCTCGCGACAGGAGATGCCCCCGCGTCCGGCGTGCCGCTGCGCTCGCAGGAAGTCCGCGCGAATAAGCATGGCGTCGTTCAAATTCAATCCGGCGGCAGCTTCTTTCCGCCTACGACGCGCCTGAGTCTTCACGCCCTCTGAAGCTATTTGCCGCTTCCCATGTCGGCTATCGCGGCACGCGCCAGATGATGCGACATCATGCTGTCCGGCAACAGCAAGACCTGATGAAACGCCTCCGCAGCCCGATCGCTATGATGGAGCGTGGCCTGCATTGTCCCGATGTTGTACCACCACCACCCAGTGAAGGCGCTGGTGTCCTTCACACGCTCGGCAGAGACCAACGCCGCTTGCAGCTTCGGCAGGTCTCGCGCCGCATCATAGGTGCCCAATAGCTTTTCCGCTCTGTCAACCCACGCAGCATCGGCGCCGATTTTGCTGGCAGCCGCCTGCTGCAAGAGTTGCGTGGACTGCTGTGGATGCCGGCACGTCTTCGCAATCGCGGCCAGTCGCACATCGGCTTGTGAAACGGCGTCATTCACCGCGAGTCCTGAGTGGTCGCCTGCAAGAAACGCGTTGGCATCCGCGCATCTTCCAGCCTTCGCCGCGGCTTCGGCCTGCATCAACCTGATCTCGAAGAGCACCTGCGACGACTTGACGCCGCCTTCCTCACTGGGGAAAAAGCGGCCATCGAAGAGCGCCAGCGCCTCGTCAAACTGGCCCGCCTCCGCGCGCGTCAGGGCGAGTTGATACACCAGAGGCGCAGGCATGGTGGAGAGCGCAGCCTTGTCGGACGCATAGCGCCCCAAGGCCTCGGCGCGTTCCTTCGCCGCAACTCCGGTGATGCTCATCGCTTCATCAAGCCCGTCGTAAACAGCTGCGTTTGTCGGGTCATTTTTGACGCCTTCGCGAAAAGACTTCAGAGCAAGCTGCGGATCGCCTTTGACGTGCAGCCATGCTTTCCCCAGGTCCGCATCAAGCACCGGCAGCTTTGGAGTAAGGCGCTTGGCCTCTGTCCATTGCTCAATCCCCTGATCGTCGAGGTCCTTGGAAAAGAGCAGCGTCCCGAACAAATAGTGGGCGGTGCCATCGCTCTTATTGGCGGCAAGAGCGGCTTCAAGCACTACGCGGTCCATCGTGGACGATGGGAAGACGAGGCTCGGCGAAAGCGCCTCCGCAGCCTGCCAGTTTTGTGGAGCATCCTCGGCGAGCTTCGCCTTGCAATACGCCGCGTAGTAGAGAACCATCGGATGCTGTTGCGGCAGCACCGACCCCGGCTCGCTCCGGTCCGCCGGGACCGACGGATACTTCCGCTCCAATACCGTCAGCGCACTTCGATATTGCCCAAGCTGCATGTACTCGGTGGCCACACGAAGAACGCGATATGGATCGGCGGCCAGATGAGGTAAGTCGGGTTTGCCTGTCTCTTCCTTAAGAAAATCGCTCATCGGATCGATCGCAGACCCCCGCCGCGCAAGCTCGTCTGCCGCCGCCGCGTTGCCGTTCGCGCGAGTGACCGCTTCCAGTTGCTCCAACGCGCGAATGTCCAACGGAGCATCCGCAACCGCGTCCTTCAGAAACGCCTCCGCCGCATGCGAGTTTCCCTCTCGCGCCTGTAATTCGCCAAGCCGAAGCGCTGCCCGCGCACGAAATGCAGCCTGACGATAGGCAACGTCGTAAGCGGTCTGCGCTTCCCGCGCGTGGCCCAGACCATCCTCCGCAATGCCAAGATAGTAGGCGAGCTCCGCATTTGGCGTGTCGCGCTTCTGCACTGCCTGGAGCAGCTTCACCGCTTCAGCATAGTGTTGCTGCGACGCAGCCAATCTTCCCGCAGCCATCTGCAACGCGAGACTTTCCGGGTGCTTTGCTATCGCCGCATCGTACGTCTGGAGCGCGAGCACGAGTTTGCCATTCATCTCCTGGTCGGCACCAAGCTTCAGCCACTGGTCTTCGGTCCGGTCATTCACAGCGGGCGTGTCATAGACCTGCTGCGGCCCAACGTTGATGGTCGATTCGGGGTCCCAGTCGTACTTGCCGTCTGTCTGGCTCAACAGCATTTTTCCTTCGCGGTCCCTGAGCTCAAACGTCAGCTGTTCAGAAGGAACTTTAGCGGCCACGCTATGCGACCACGTTTTTTCAGGAGACAGGTCGGCAGTCCCGGTCCACAAAGTATCTCCAGCTTGAAGCAGCTTGATTTGCGCGCCGGCAATGCGCTCATTTACATTCAGCGCGGCAGATACATCGGAGCCGTGCGCTTGAAGGGACACGACTCCGGCCTTGTTTGCGCGCGAAATTCCACCGGTGCCGCGCACCGGCATCCAGTATTCGCTGAAGCGGATCGTCTGGCCGGGATCGAGAAACGCGTACGTTTCCTGGTTGCGAAACAGGCCGGCCTGCACTTCAACGTAGGCGCTGTCGTTGTCGGAAAGCGCTTTGCGCCATGCCAGCCCGTCGGCGTCCGATCCCCAGGTCCAAATCTTCTTCGCCGGCAGTTCGCTGTATTCGGCGTAATGCACGGTGCCGGTTTGCGTCTTCGGGTTCCAGATGCCCATGAACGGCTCATGGCTTCCATGGATAAAATACGAGACCGGCCCGTCCTGCTGGTTCTTGATGACACTCAGATCGACGCCGTCATCCCCCACGGGCCAGCGACGGACCAGGGTAAAGCCATGCGAAGCGACAAACTGCATCGGGTATTCGATCTTCGAATCGTCCCACACCTGGATGCCCGCGTTGTTCCACCAGTAATAGCGATGGCGCACGTCGCTTCGGTTGTAGAGCGTCACGCGCTCTTCCAGCAGTGTTGAGCCCGGCCGCAAAACCAGTTCAACGCCCCACTGCATTCCGTACACGCGATCGATATTGCCCACCGACACCGACGCACTGCCGTCGGGATGCGTCGCATACGCAAAATCGACGGGCGACATCGAAACCCAGTTGTGAGAAACCGGGAAGTTGAACTCAATCCCGAACGCCGCCCACGCCCCTCGATATCCAATCTGCGCTTTCTTGATCGATGGGTTGGCATAGAACATCGGCTGGCCGCTGATCTTGTCGATGCAGGTGTAGAGGTGTCCGCCGATGTCGGGCAGGACGCTGCACTTCAGATATTCGTTCTCCAGAAACACCGCCCGCCAGGTATGGTCCTGCTTCTGCCCGGTCAGGTCCTTTCTCAACGTGTATGGATAGCTGAACTGGGTTGTGCCATAGGTATCGAACGGCGGGTTGGGATCGGGATTCCCCTCGCCATACGTCGGCAGCGTCATACTGCCTTCCCACACCTTCACCTGCGCCGCAACCGGTCCGCAGGTCGCGGCCAGAACCACAAAAAACGCCATCACATAGGAAAAGAATGAGTTCATAGACCTCGTTTCGCCACTTCGTTTAGCCTCACAAGCCGGTAGATCGTGGTTCGCTCGTCCTCGCGGTTGTTCCTTAGCTTTTATTATGATAGCTTTCTTTTGCGAACTTTCTGTCAAACTCCGCGCTTTGTCAACCTGACGCAACCCCGAGGCGGCAAATGTATCCGAACACCCGAGTCTCTCTTCGTGCGATTGTTGTCGTTGCCGTTTCCCTGCTCCTTCTGCCAGCAATCGAAGCCACTGCTCCCGCTTCGCCCTCGCGACGCGGGCAATTGGTTGAAGCGAACATCGTCGCAGTCCATGCCTACCAGATCCTTCTTGCCCGCAAGGCCGGCAAATCAAACGCTTGTTATCCCGACACGTCGCCTGACACCGCCGCTTTGCAGCAGCTCGTGAACCATCAGCAGTCTCTTCTCGCCGAACCATCCGAGCAGGTTGCGCGATGGGCCGATTCGATGCAGACCTCGTTCGATCCTGCCAAAGATCTTCAGCCTCTGCTCCATGCGAAGCTGACGCTTTCGCCCGATCTTCCTGTGAATGTGTTCACGCGATACCTGCGGGCAGAAGCGCCGCAAGCTCCCGAAGTAAATATTCGCTCCGTCGCCAACCTCTATCAAACAGTGCTCGAAGTGGAGCGCGATGGGGACATCCTACAGGACCTCTATCACTTCTACATCGCGCTGAAGCTGCCGGTATATGTCGGCCAGTTCGGGCTGCCGGGGAGCGACGCGGACATGCTTGTTGCGGCGCAAAAGCTGGCGGGAAAATCCTGCGCATCTCCGTTCGGGCTTTCCGTTCCGGAATGGCAGATTGCCGGCCGAAAGATTTGGAACTGGGGCGAGAAGAACCTGCACATCCGCGATGCGAATACCCTCGCCCGGGAGCTACTGGCCGAACCGCAGATAGCGAAGCTGATTCCTTCGATGAAGGCCATGCCGGCCGAAAAGATCGTCATCCTCGGCCACTCTTTTACGATGGACCTGCACTGGTCTTCGCCATCGTCCTTCGTTCCGATTGTGACTGCCATGTTTGTAGCCGAGAATCCGCGCGTGCAGTTCTGGCAGGGATCGGCCGGCGGCCAGACCTATTCGCGTGCCTACAAAAATTTCTATCCCGCGGCACTTGCATACAAGCCGAACCTCGTTCTATTCGTCCTGACGAACCGCACCGCTGCCGACGTCGATGCGCTGAAGACGATGGCTGCGGGCTTCCGCGCTGAGGGGGCTCGTGTGATGATGTTCGATGATGTGGAGGATTCTGAAGTTCCCTATACGACCCCGGAGCAAACCGCGGCGATTGCCAAAGCCGCCGGTGTCGAAATCATCCCGGCCCGCGCCATCCTCGACGCCGCGCCGGACCACGCTTCGTTTCCCTGCATGGACGGAATCCATAAAACCGAGCCCTACCACCGCTTGATGGCGGCGCTATGGTTGAAGGCTATACTCGCTACGAATCAGCGCGGCCCTCATGTGGCGCTGGAACATCCGCAACGTCAACCGGCGGTAGCTTCCACAGCCGTCGCCGGACGCAGCGCCGCCGACTCCCTGTCCAGATAAATCGCCGCATTCGGATGACGTTGCAGAATCGACGCCGGCGCCATCGGAGTGACCTCTCCGTCAAAGCAGGCTTTGACGGCGTTCGCCTTTCGCGCATCTGGCGCGATGCACAGGACATGCTGCGCCTTCATGATCTCGCGAATCGTCATCGAAATCGCCTGGCGCGGCACATCGGCAAGCGTGGGAAACCATCCTTCCCCCAGTTGCTGTTTGCGACAAGCTTCATCCAGATCGACGACCGTATACGACTCATCCGTATCGAAATCCGCCGGTGGATCGTTGAACGCGAGGTGCCCATTCTCGCCGACACCCACGAACGCAACGTCGATGGGGGCCTTGCGAATCTCCGCGCTCACTCGCGCGATCACCGTCGACGGATCCTGCGTCCCGTCGAGCAGGTGGTACTTCTTGATGCCGACCTTATCGATCAGACGCTCTCTCAGGTATTTGCAGAAGCTCGCCGGAGCCTGATCGGAAATCCCCACATACTCGTCGAGGTGAAACATCTCCACCCGGCCCCAGTCGATTCCGGGTATCTTCGTCAGCGCCTCCAAAAAATCGAACTGCGAGGCGCCTGTTGCTGCAATAATCCGGGCCTGGCCGCGCTGGGAAATGGCTTCGCGGATGGACGCAGCCGCATCGCTGGCTGCCGCCTCGGCCATAGCGGATTTAGAAGAAAATACTTTGATGGTCATGGTTGCTCCGTACGCTCCATTCAACAATATTATTCTACAATTCGTAACACAACGATGCAAAAAGAAAGTATTATGCTATCGACTGCCGGAATCGAACCGGACGGAGACCAGTATGTTCGACCTGAAAAGCCTTGTATTGACCGGTTCCTTCCTCTGTATCTCATCCCTCGGGATCGCCGCACAAACGTTGGCTCAAACACCGGCGCCGACCGAAAGCCCCTTTCCGCCTGAAGCCTTTCGCGTCCTGCCGCAACCTGGGGCAGAGGGTCCCGAGATGACGCCCTACCTGCTCTACCAGACCGCGCTCGCCTGGCATCAGGACCAGCTTCGTGAGGCGCGCTGGTCGCAGGTGAAAACTCAGGACGATCTTTTCCGGCTGCGCTCCGAGCTGAGGAAATCCGTCCTCGAAATGATCGGCGGCCTTCCCACACAGAAGACCGATCTCCATGCGACCGTCACGGGCCGCATCGCCGCCAATGGCTTCCACATCGAAAAGCTCATCTATCAGAGCATTCCCGGTTTCTATGTGACCGCTCTCGTGTATGTTCCAGAAAATGGCGAGAAGGTCCATCCCGCGGTGCTGGTACCCGCCGGACATTCAGAAAATGGGAAAATTCACTATCAGGACCTTTGCCAAAGACTCGTACAACGCGGCTATCTCGTCATCAGTTGGGACCCCGTTGGGCAAGGCGAGCGAAGCCAGTTCTGGGACGCAAAAGCAAAGAAAAGCCGTTATAACCTCATATGCGCCGAGCACGCTGTAATGGGGAACCTCGCTTATCTTGCCGGTGCGAATCTGGCGCGGTGGGAGATATGGGACGGCATGAGAGCAGTGGATTATCTGCTTAGTCGTCCCGACGTGGACGGCCATAGGATCAGCCTGACGGGAACCAGCGGCGGCGGCTTTCAAACCGCCCTGCTCGGAGCGCTGGATGAGCGCATTAAAGTAATTATTCCCTCCTGTTACATCACGGCGCTTCCGATGCGGGTCGAAAACCGCATCTTCGTCGACCCAGATAGTGACCCCGAGCAGGATTTATTCGGCTTCATATCGAAAGGAGTGGACCATGCGGGCCTGTTGCTGATGATGTATCCCCGCCCGATAATGGTCGCCACAGTTACACTGGATTTCTTCCCCATCCAGGGCGCTCACAAATCCTACACCGAGGTGCGCACGTTCTACGCCCGCTTTGGGCACGCCGACCGCATTGGCTTTGCCGAGAGTTACAACACACATCAATATTCTCTAAAGAACCAGGAAGCTGCCCTCAATTTTCTCGACCGCTTCAATGACATGCCATTGCGGCACGGTCTTCCGCATGTAACAACGTTCAGCGATGCCGACCTCCATGTAACAAGCAGTGGTCAGGTATCGGTCGACTATCCCGATGGCCGGCCACTTACCAGCCTAATCGCGGAGTATTCCGCAGAACGCCGACCACATGAACGGAAAACATTGGCCGAGCTATATCAAAGTGAGCAATATTCCGATATCTCATCGTGGGCTGTCGGCCGGTACACAGGCTCGTCCTCAACCCACGAGGTTGGATGGGAAGCCCTTGGAAAGAACGCCAGTGGGACGTTGCATATCGACCGGTACCTGCTTCATCACAGCACTTACCTGGCAATGCCTCTGCTCCACATCTACAAGGACGGAAGCCGCTCCAGGGGTCCACTCATCTGGCTCAATCTACAGGGAAAAGCTACAGAGAAGGACTGGCCCCAAATTGCGAAGCTGCTAGATGAAGGTTACGAAGTATTCTCGTTCGACCTTCGAGGCCAGGGCGAGACCCGCATGAATTATCGCGCCCGCTCATCCGACGACCCCGACCTTGTGCGCGGGACCTTCGACCAGGCCTACTCCAGCCCGCTTTCAAGCGTTCTGGCAGACTATACCTATAATTCCATCCTCCTTGGCCGCCCATACTTTCTCCAGATGTTGGACGACATCAATATCGCCGCGATCTTCATCCATAGTCTGAATACGCATTCACATCCAATCCATCAACCACTGACTATATTTGCGACCGGCGACGCATACACGCTTGCTCTCCGGTATAAGGAGATCGAGCCCGCGGTAACAATATTGCCAGCCACATCGGCGCCCATCCTGGACTGGCGCACTCTGGTAAATCGGCGCCAGGAACAATGGCCGATAGCCTTCCTCATGCCATCGGGAGCCACACTTGAAATAAATTGATGAACACGCACTATGCGACGGAACTTCCGCGCCAGGACCTCTCCGGCCATCATCGATCTTCACCCTCCATAAGCGCGTACGCGCCGGTACACAACGGAGCGATTTTGCCGCGAGGTCGCCCTGCCAACATCTAAAGAGCTTCCTTTTGAGTCTTTTCGCTTGCAAATGGCACCGAATGGTGGTTTACTTTAGCTTCTTATTGTTTCTTTTCATTTGCACTGAGTGAGGAAATACCACGGTGAACCCCCTGTCCCGCCTTCTGGCTCTTCCGCGATCCGAAAAACAGGAGCGCGGGCTGCTTTATACGCCAGCCGAAATTGCACAGCAGCCTGCGACATGGAGGACGACGCAGCGTCTGTTCGAGGCGTCTCGATATGATCTGGCGGACTTTCTGCGGCAGGCCCATCGAGAGCGCTGGACGATCTACCTGGTTGGGGCGGGCACTTCAGACTATATCGGCCATTCCATCGCAAATCTGCTGCGCAGGCGCTGGGGCTGTGAGGTATCGGCCGTGGCCAGTACGGATTTGCTGACCAATCGCGACGATCTGGTCATACCGGACCGCGACTATCTTTGGATTTCGTTTTCGCGCTCTGGAGACAGCCCGGAGGGGGTCGCCGTCCTCGAGCAGGCCCTCACATCAAGCCCGAGGGTCAGGCACCTCATCGTGAGTTGCAACAAGAATGGGCGCATGGTCGAACTCGCGCAGCAGTGCCAAAACTGCTACGCGATGTTGCTTGACGATGCTGTCAACGATCGCGGCCTGGCGATGACCGGATCGTTCACCAACATGATCGTGTTCGGTCAACAACTCGCGCACCTGTGGGACGACAAACCCTTCGACGAGACGCTGGATCGGATGACTCTCGCCGCGGATTTCCTTCTGAACGAAGGCTCGGATCTGGCGCACAGCCTTGCGCAGCAGGGCTATCGCAGGGCTTGCTTTGTCGGCGCCGGAGCGCTCGGTGCGACTGCGCGTGAATCGGCGCTAAAGCTATTGGAACTCACCAGCGGTGAGGTTCAGACGATGTACGAGACGACCCTCGGACTGCGGCATGGACCGATGTCTTCGTTGAATATGGAGACCCTCTTCACCGTGTTCGTTTCCACCGACAACAGACGCCGGAGATACGATCTCGACCTGCTGAACGAAATTCGCGCAAAGCAGGTCGTACCCGCAATCGTCGCTGTAGGGGCGGCGAATGCCGCGAGCGATTACAGCCTTCACTGCGCCGCCTTCGACGATCTCGACGATGCCTACCGCCCCGCCGTAGACGTCATTTTCAGCCAAATGCTTGGCCTTTTTTCTTCGATCGAACTTGGACTGAAGCCGGATTCACCCAGCCCGAACGGCATCATCAGCCGCGTCGTCGAGAAGTTTGCCATCTATGCCTAGGGCGTTTGAGCCCCGGCTTTCACCGCGTAGTTTGTTGGGGAGATGAAGACTTGGAAATATCGCCCGCTGGTCCTATCCACAATGCTGCGACTCCCGCTCCTCGGGGAGTGATTCTGCTTGACCCCTATCCGCGTCCGATCGATCTGATCTTCGACCCGCCAAGCAAGGCACGTCTTGAGTCGCTCGGCGATGTCATCTGGCACGACGGCCCCGCGGCTACCGATGAGCATATCGATCGCTATCTCCCCGAAGCGGTTGCGCTCATCGGCCAATCGGCTTTGCCCCGCGAGCGCCTCGACCGTGCGCTCCGGCTCAAGGCCGTCTTCAACGTCGAGAGCAATTTCCTCCCCAACGTCGATTACGAAGAATGTCACCGCCGCGGAATCCCGGTCCTGTCCACCGGTCCGGTGTTCGCGAAACCGGTGGCGGAAATGGCGCTCGGCATGGCGCTTTCCTCGGCCCGCCGCATTCACCAGGCGGACGCGGCGATCCGCGCGGGCCGCGAGACGCTTTACGGAGAAGGCGACAACCATGATTCCTTCCTGCTCTCCGGCAAGACGATGGGCATCGTAGGGTTTGGCAACCTGGGAAAGGCGCTGCTACCGCTGCTCAGGGGGTTCGGCGGAGAGATTCTTGCCTGCGATCCCTGGATACATTCGGCTGTGCTGCGAGAGGCGGGCGTCACGCCGGTCTCGTTGCAGGAGTGTTTTTGCCGCTCCTCCGTCATCTTTCTGCTCGCGACGGCCACGACGGAGAATGCCGGGCAGATCGACGGCAGCTACTTCCATGCGATGTCTCGCGGCGCAATCGTTGTGCTGGTCAGCCGTGCAGGCATTGTGGACTTCGACGCGCTGCTCGATGCGGCGGCGGCGGGACAAATCCGCGCCGCGATCGACGTGTGGCCGGACGAGCCGATTCCCGCGGACCATCGCGCGCGTTCGACGCCCAACACGCTGCTTCAGGCCCATCGCGCCGGCAACATCCCTGAAATCTGGCCTCTCATGGGCCAGATGGTGGTGGACGATCTGGAGATGATCCTAAAAGGCCTGCCGCCGCAGCGCTGCCAGCGCGCGCAATGGGAAACTGTCGCCCGGATGCGCAGCAAGCCCGTTCCCTAAAGCTGAGGGTGCAGGACAGAGCTGAGAGATAAAGCCGCAGCTAATTGGACTTCATCTGGCTGGTGGAGAGAGGTAGTCTGTCGCGGGCACGCGCGGCACACGAATCCTGTTCCACCTGGTCCACACCCGCCAGCCCTATGACGAGTCCGTCTTCGCTACTCAGGAAATCCAGGACAACCAGAGGATGCAACAGAAACTCGCTCAGCAAGCCAAAAGATATGGGTTCCAACTCATTGAAATAAAAGCACCATGAAATGTGGTCCTTGGGAACTATGGGACAAGGAAAGGCCCGCTTCGATGATCGAGGCGGGCCTTTCGGGTGGCCGGTGCGGGTTAGTTAGTGGGGTTTCTCGTCGTGTCCGTCGTGTGCTGCCGGAGCGGGACGTGCTGCAGGTGCGGGACGGGCCGCTGGCCGAGGTGCTTCAACGTGTGCCGGTGCGGGGCGGGGGGCTTCGGCGCGTGGTTCCGGAC
>DASRLB010000424.1:0-4954 GCA_035648695.1 Acidobacteriaceae bacterium
GACGCGAGTAAACGCTTCGGTTATCGATCGACAAGGCACGTGAAGGTTCGAGGAGGCAAGCAGTGCAGAGTTCAAGCGAAAAGACAGGCATGACCGACCATCGGCAGGCGGTTTCAGGATGGAACGTGCGGGCGCGTTGGGTGGGATTACTGCTGCTGGCGGTCGCGACGACTTGCGCGCCGTCCGTGCAGGCACAGGCGCCGGCGGTGGTGGCGTCGAGCGCGGTGACACTGACCGGGCCGGGTGTTGGCGCGGGCAGGGTGGTGCTGGATGCTTGCGGAGACTTGTACATCAACCAGGACAGCTCCGGGATTGTGGAGGTGCAGGCGGGAACCGGGAAGCAGATTGTGATTGCCACGGACCCGCAAAATTACAACAACGGGACCGGGATCGCGATCGACAGCACGAAGACGCATCTTTATTTTCCCGACCCGTCGCAGTGGTATAGCTCGTCGTTCAGCGTGGTGACGATTACGAATTGCACGCCGGGCGGAGAGACTGCGTTCGCCACGAATTTCGGCGCGCTGACGGGCTATTACTACGGCACGGCTTCGAACATTGCCGTGGATACGGCAGGCGACGTTTTCTTTACCGATACGTGCTGCTCGACTGGGACGATACTGGAGGAGTCGGCGGCGGGCAATGCGTCGGTGGTGCAGGCGAGCTGGCCGCACTCGGTTACGTCGCTGGCGTCCGATGGCAGCGGCGACCTGTTCTTTACGGATGGATCGGCCAATGTATACGAGTTGAAGGCGCCGTACTCGTCGGCGGCGACTGCGATTGGCGCGGTGTTCAAAACACCGGTGGGTGTGAGTTTCGATGCTCTGGGTAATCTGTATGTCGCGGATTCCGGAAATTCCATCGTCTATGAAGTGCCCACGGAGAGCGGGAGTCTCAATCCGGCGCACACGTTCCAAGTGGTGGCTGTTTCGGTTGTGAACAACGTGGCTGCGGATGCGTCGGGGAACTTGTACCTGAGCAACTATGCGGGAGCGCCGATCGAGGTAAAGATTGGGTCGGCCGTGCTGCCCAGCGTTGCGGTGGGAGGAGCCGGGACTGCGACGACGGTGAACTATCTTTTCAACGCCGCTGTTACTCCGGCGAAGATTGCCGCGACGAGCGGGTCTGCGACGAGTACGGAATTTTCGGCGGCGAGTGGCGGATGCGCGGCGGGGACGGCGTATGCGGCGGGCGGGGGCTGCTCGCTTACGGTGAACTTCGCGCCGTCGCAGGTGGGTCTGCAGCGCGGGGCGATTGTGTTCTCGGATGCGTCGGGAAATGCGATTAGTACGACTGCGATTTCGGGTGTGGGGCTGGGACCACAGTTGACCACCGATCCGGGGATTACGACGGCGATCGGCAGCGGCTTCAAGATGCCGGAGAGAGCCGCGGTCGATGCGGCGGGCAATGTTTATGTGACCGATGCGACCGCCAATACGGTTACGGAATTTGCGGCGGGGAGTGGCACGGGCACTGTGCTTGCAATAGAACCGCTAACGCTTTCCGGGCCGACGGGCGTGGCCGTCGACGGTGCGGGGAACGTGTTTGTTTCGGATACCGAAAACAACCGGATCGTGGAGGTCCCGGTTGTGAACGGCGTTCTTTCGGGCGCGAACGCAGTTGCGCTTACAGGAGGATTGAAGGCGCCGCAGGGCATTGCTATCGATGGCTCAGGCGGTCTGTATATCGCCGATAGCGGCAATAATCGGCTGCTGTATGTGCCGTTTGAGGGCGGAGCGTATAACCTGGCGGCGGGGCAGGCGTTTGGGACGGGGCTCAGCGCGCCGGAGGCGGCGACTGTCGACGCGACGGGCAACGTATATGTTGCCGACACGGGAAACAATCAGGTGCTGGAGTTCCCGGCGCCCATCGGCAGCCAGTCGCAACTGAGAGTGGTGCAGGGTCTGAGCGCGCCTTCGGCGCTGGCTACGGATGCGTCGGGCAGCCTGTTCGTGGTGGACAGTGGAAGCTCGAGCATTTACCGATATCCGACGCAGGGTGGAGCGTTTGGATCGCGGCAACTGATCAGCAGCAGCGTTGCCGCTCCATTTGGGCTGGCGATCGATGGGCTGGGCAATTTGTACGTGACGGACCCGACGGACGCTACCTTCTCGGAGATCGCGCGGGTACAAACGGCGTTGAATTTCGGCGTCGTCAACGTGAACACGACCGGTCCCGCTCTGCAGGCCAACGTCAACAGCTCGGGAAATCAACCGCTGGTATTTCAGTCGCCTTCGTATACGGTGAGCGGATCGACTACGGCCGGCTTTGCCGTGACTTCGGATGGTTGCGGAACGGCGGGAACCGTGGCGGCGGGAACTTCGTGCGTGATTGCGGCGAGCTTTACCCCACCGGCGCCGGAACTAAACGCGGAAGAGGACCTGACGCTGAAGAGCAATGCCGTTTCCGGGACGCCGACGATTGCGTTGATCGGGACTGGAGCGCACATTACGTCGTCGACCTTGACGCTGGTGCTTACTTCGCCTGCGAATGGAACGGCCCTTGCGGTCGGGGTCCCCGTGAGCTTTACGGCGACGGTGGGAACTGGCGCCAACTCGGCGACGCCGGGTGGGTCCGTGACGTTCAGCATCAACGGGACGCAGGTCGGGACGGTGAAGGTGACCAACTCAGCCGCGAGCCTGAGCTTGGCGAACGGTTTGCCTGCGGGTACGCCGGACACGATTACCGCAGTGTACAGCGGCGATTCGATCAACTATAGCGGGTCGTCGGCGAGCCTGACCGAGAACGTGACGCCTCTGCCGACAACGCTGACGCTCGCGGTGACGACGCCGTTCACCAATCCGAACAGCATCAGCGACTCGTCGGCGAACTCGACGGGGCCCGCGATTCCGCTGATCGCAACGCTGGGCACGGGGAGCCGGATCATTCCGGGGGGCACGGTCAGCTTTTATTCAGGGACAACCGCCAGCCATACGCTGTTGGGGATAGGTTCGGTGATTGCCGGGGCGGGCGGTGTGTACCAGGCGACGATTACGACGACGGCGCTACGGGCCGGCACGACGAATGTCGTCGAGAACAATTCGTTCAGCTCTACTTACTCGATCTATGCGGTCTATAGCGGCGATTCCAGCTATGGGACGTCGGCTTCGAACACTGTATCGGTGACGGTGGTAGGGCCGTCACCGTGCGCTGTGGCGGGCAACTGCCCACTTGCCGCCACGCCGAAGACCGGAGCGTACTTCGCCATCACTCCCGCAAACCCCACCATTACGGTGCCGAGCGGCCAGAGCAGCGGATCGGCGACGCTGTCGCTTGTCTCCTACGGAGGCTACAGCGGTGTGGTCAACTTCACCTGCTCCAACTTGCCGCAATACGCTACCTGCGCGCCGTACCCCGGCGATCCGCTGGTGGTTCCGAGCGCCGCGGGGGCTGCGACGGCGCAGAGCCAGGTGCAGTTTTTTATCAACACCAATGTTGCGCCGATCGTGCCGACGGGGAGCTCGATGTTGTGGTGGATGGCGGGATTCACGGGCGGCATTGTGCTGTTCCTGCGCCGCCGTCTGAAGCAGCGCGGGCTGGAGAGGTTGGCGCTGAGTATCGGGGTGCTGCTGCTGATGGGCGGCTCGATGCTGGGTGTGAGCGGTTGCGGCTCGGGCAGTTCGTCGCCGTTCGCTACGCCCAAGGGAACGACGAACGTGACGGTGACCGTCCATGCGGCGCAATTTGTTGTAGCAACATCAAGTCAAGCGGTGATCGGGAACGATGTCAATGCCGGCAGCTTCCAGATCACTCTCACTGTGCAGTAAGTATGCTGCTGGGTGACAGCGTTTATCATCTGTTAGCTCCTCGAACAAGGGCGGCGAACGACCTTCGGACGGGTACACCTGGGAACGCAGGGGGAGAGGCATTATTCATGGCGACTCGCCCAGCTAGTTGCGCTTCTTCGGCGTCCGTAAAAGTTGCGTGCTGGGCGGCTGCGGTCGCTTTGACGGTCTTCTTGCCGGCAGGCGCGCAGACCGGCCCGACAGATGCTGCGGTCTATCGCGATGTTCATGCAAACCCCGAAAAGCGGATCGACGAGCTGCTGGCCCGGATGACGCTGGATGAGAAGATTCATGCGTTGAGCACCGATCCGTCGGTGCCGCGGTTGGGCATTGCCGGGTCGAACCATGTGGAAGGGCTACATGGTCTGGCGCTGGGTGGGCCGGGGCACTGGGAAGGGCGGAATCAGGCGGTTGTGCCGACAACGCAGTTTCCGCAGGCGCGAGGGTTGGGCCAAACCTGGGACCCTGCGCTGCTGCAAGAGGCGGCGGCGCAGGAGGCTTATGAAGCGCGGTTTGCGTTTGGAAAATATCATCGCGGAGGGCTGGTTGTGCGGGCGCCGAATGCGGACCTGAGCCGCGATCCGCGCTGGGGGCGGAGCGAAGAGAGCTATGGCGAAGATCCGTTCCTGGTGGGCACCCTGGCTGCGGCGTTCAGTCGCGGCTTGCAGGGGAACGATCCGCGAGTATGGATGACGGCATCGCTGCTGAAGCATTTTCTTGCGAACAGCAACGAGGATGGCCGGGGCGGGTCGTCGTCGAATTTCGATGAGCGGTTATTTCACGAATACTATGCAGTGCCGTTTCGCATGGCCGTGGAGACGGGTCATGCGAGCTCCATGATGACGGCGTACAACGCATGGAACGGCGTGCCGATGGCGGCCAATCCGGTGGTGCGCGATGTGGCGATGAAGCAGTGGGGACTTGACGGGATTGTATGCACGGATGCGGGCGCGTTGACCAATATGGTCAAACTGCATCATGCGTACAAGACGCTGCCGGAGGCCGCCGCGGCGGCGATCCATGCGGGCATCAACCAGTTTCTGGATGACTATCGGCAGCCGGTGCGCGACGCGCTGGCGCAGAAGCTGATTACGGAGCAGGATATCGATCGCAACCTGCGTGGCGTGTATCGCGTGATGCTGCGGCTTGGCTTGCTCGATCCGGCGGAG
>DASRLB010000425.1:0-4053 GCA_035648695.1 Acidobacteriaceae bacterium
TAGCGTTCGTAAAAAGACCGAAGGTGTCCAAAGAATCCCTCATGCTCTTCGCCGCGATGAGATTCCCGCATGAGCCAAGTGGAGAACACCGGCACGAGGCTGCTCGAAAGCAGATATGACGCGATCATCGAGAATGCGACAGCCAGCGACAATGGCACAAAGAGCTGCCGGCTCACTCCGATCATGAAGAACGAAGGAACGAATACGGCAAGGATGCAAAACATCGAGAGCAGGCGCGCGATCGCCGTGTTGCTGGCCGCCTGGACTACAGCCTTTGCCCGTGAAACCCCCGGCACCATGTGCGTGTGCGTGTTCTCTATAGACACTGTCGCCTCATCCACCAGGACCCCGACTGCGAGCGCCAACCCGCCTAGAGTCATGATGTTAATTGTTTGGCCGGTGGCCCACAGCAGGAGCACCGCGCTCAGCAAGGCGAACGGGATATTCATGATGACGATTACGGCGCTGCGCCAGTCCCGCAGGAAGATCAGCACCATCAAGCCAGTGAGACCTGCGCCGAGCAATCCTTCGAGAATCAGTCCACGAATAGAGTTGGTGACGAACGGCGACTGGTCAAATTGCAGGCTTATGTCCACATCGTCCGGTACCACCTTCTTGAAATCCGGTATCGCCGCTTTGACGGCGCTGATGACGGCAAGCGTAGAGGCATCCGCGCGCTTGGTCACGGGGATGTAAACCGTTCTCTTTCCGTTCACGTGAGCATAGGCGGTAATAAGATCCGTGCCGTTCTCAATAGTTCCGATGTCCCTGAGGTAAATCGTTGTTCCGGACACCGGCCGTATAGGCGTGCTCAACAGTTCCGAAAGGTTTCCCCCAAGCGCTGCGTTCGTCCTTGAAATGCGGTTGATCTCGCCGGTCCACATATTGCCGGACGGCATCACCAGACTGGCCTTGCTGACCGCCGAGATTGCCTCCTGCGGCGAGATCTTGTATTGCTGGAGCTTGTCGGGATCGAGCATTATGACGATCGTCCTCTGGTTGCCACCGAACGGAGGCGGGGCGGAAACTCCGGGCAGGGTCGCGAACAAGGGGCGCACGCTGTTGAGCGCCAAATCCTGCAACTCACCTTGCGTGCGCGTGGCGCTGCTGAAGACGAGTTGCCCAACGGCCACGCTTCCCGCGTCGAAACGCGTAACAAAGGGCGGTACGGTCCCAGGGGGCATGAAGGCGCGGGCGCGGTTCACATAACCGATTGTCTCCGCCATCGCCGAGGCCATATCGGTGCCTTCATGAAAGATCAGCTTCATGAGAGCCGCGCCTTGGATGCTCTTGCTCTCGATGCGATCGATTCCCGTGATGTAGAGGAAATGATACTCGTAATAGTAGGTGAGGTAGCCTTCCATCTGGGCCGGGTCCATGCCTCCGTAGGGCTGAGCTACGTAAATGGCCGGGTCGCCCACCTTAGGGAAGATGTCGACCGGCATCCGCTGCACAGCGAGGTACGCAAAGAGTGCGATGGAGATCAATGCCACCACGACCGTGATCGGGCGGCTGAGAGCGGCTAGAACGAAACGCATGTTTCATCTCCTCAAATCATTGGCTTGCTTCGCCGACGAAGGGCTGAATGTCTCCCGCAGCAGTGGCGACGCCGAGTAGCCCGCGCCAAACACCGAGACGCGCAAGCGCATCATCGATCTCGGCTTGGGTGAGTAGCCGCTGGGCTTCCGCAACCTCATCGATATTGCCAAGCCCCGACTGATAACGAGCGGTCGCCTGCTGGGTCGCCGCGCGCGCGGCCGCTACCTCAACGGGAGTGTTGGCGGCCACGTTCCTGGCGCCTCCCAACGTCGCGATCGCTCGATTCCACTGGGCTGTCAGGTCTGTCGCAATCTGCCGAAGACGGGCTGTCTCTGCCCGAATCGTTGCAGATTGTCCAGATTCCCGGGCTCGAATGGACGGGAGGTCGAACGCCGGAAAAGTCACGGTAAAGCCAAGCGCGGAGTTCTGGATCGTCGGAGAGAGCCCATTGAGTCCGCCCAGGTTGTTTCCATTGGTTTCGGCCCCGGTGCCGCGGGCATAGGTAGAAGCCTGCGCGAAAAAGCGCGGAAAATAGGAGCGCTCCAGAATCTTGAGCTGTGCCTTCAGTTGCTCGACTACGGCGTTCTGTTCGACCGCAATAGGGTTTATGGCCGTATCCAACGGCGACAAAGTGCGCTCCGGCGGCAACTGAAGCAACTTGGGCGCAGCAACCGAGATCTGAGCTGGCGGTAGACCCACGAACTGAGAGACGTTTACCCGCGCAACTTCGACGGTCTGCTGGGACTGAATTAGTAAGGTTCGCGCGGCGGCAAGCTCGGCTTCCGCTCGGGACGCGTCTGCTCCAGGTCGCAACTGCGCGTTCACCAGCGCATTGATCGTTCGCGAAATCACTTCTGCTCGATCGACTCCGGCTTGAGCCGCTCGGACTGTCTCCTGCGCCGCGACCAAAGTCACGTAAGCGTCCGCAGCCGCCACAGAGACGTCGAACTGGCTTCTTTTGAGGCTGGCCTCAGACTGAGTACGCGCTGCCGTGGCCGCAGCGACACTCGCCTGACGCAAACCGAAATCAAAGGGTTCCCACGTGACCAGCACTCCAATGGCGCTGCCCCACGCCGTTCCGAAGGTGTTGGTCCCCAGTACGGGACCGGATATAGCAGGGATCACGCTCTGAGGTAAGAGGAGGCCGAAGACATTGTTCCTCGTTGCACGATTTACTTGCGCCATGACGTCAACTCTTGGCAGGTAGGCTGTCCGCGCGAGTTGAATCCCGGCTGCCGCCGCATTGATCTGCTCTTGCGAAACCTGAATAGAAGGATAATTACGCAACGAAGCGTCGACCGCCTGTCCAATCGTCAGGCCAGTGGGCGGAGGCGTCTGTTGGGCCGATAGAACAACGCCAGTCGCGATCATCATCCTCAAGACTCTCGCTGCGTGGCCGTAGCCGTCTCTTTGCCTCTTCAACATACTCGCCGTTGGCCTTCCATCAGTTCTCCAATGAGTTCCCGCACTTTGGCGCTGGCTGCCGCCAACGCTTTGCGCCCGAGAGGAATGGCACGATAGACCTTACGCAGCGACCTGCCATTCCGCTGCTCGATCGAGCTTAGATAGCCCTTTTTCTCCAAGCCATACAGCAATGGATAGAGGGTTCCGGGGCTGATTCGATACCCGTGCCGAGCTAACTCTTCAACCATGCCGAGTCCGAAGATTGGTCCTTCCGTCGCGTGATACAGAACGTGCAAGCGCATCATTCCCGAGCAGAGATCGCGGTCCACGGTAAGGATTCGGTCGTCTGGTTTCGTCTTCTTCACTCGATTACGAAAGTACGGATTCGGGGCGCTACATTCCATCTTCCGATGTGGAGTTGTTCCGTCCACTGACATTTTCCTGAATTCTTTCTGAACGATTGTTCAGGCTTGGCCCCGCTGGCTTCTCCGTCAGTCAGAACTCTGCGGTCAGCCCAATCGAGGCCTACCAGCAAGCAGGATTGTGCCGTTCCACGCCCGACCATCGTTGTGGCCCTGACGGACGCTCAGTTTATGCCAGCAAATTGTGGAGCGAGGCGTCTGGTGATTCGGACTCCAAGTACTGAGAACGATGACCACAATCCGCCCCCGCATTGCTCCTCGTCACCGGTTGGACATTGGCGCGTGACGGACAGTTTATTCAGAACAGAGCGCTTTCGCACAACGGTCCGCATTGCCGAAGAACTACACGACCAAGGATGCGCTCTACAACTTCCTCTCGACATTTAGCGGACCCACTTCGTGCAACCGCGCACCTACCAAACGGCCATCGGTTTCGTTTCCTAAGCCGCTCGCTCAGCGACCCGTGACGCCGTTCCCTGGACGTCGCCAAGAGACTTGTCATGCAACCGAGCGGTTACATGACAGAATGACAAGGGATCCCCATACCCCGAGCGACCTATTTGCTTTTCGCCTTTCGCTTTACTTCGCGGGCGGCAACGGCCTTCAGCGCCCGCGCTCGGCGCTCCTCGGCAGTCATATTGGCGGCGGCCTTTTTCGAAGCCTTTTGCGCCCTGGCAATCCGTTGTTC
>DASRLB010000426.1:0-7668 GCA_035648695.1 Acidobacteriaceae bacterium
ACCTGATGCCTTGGCAAAAATCAGTCGGCGCTCACCAAAATCCAGCCCACACATCCCCCACACACCTCAGCACACACAGCTACCCCACTCTCATCAGCAAAAAACATCACATGCTTACCTCTCGTGAGAAATGCGGGTTAGTGGCCTTTTGCGACCATTTTGCGCCGAAAAGCGCATTTCGCGATTCGCGCCATGCGCCTTAAACGAAAGGGGGAGGACCGAAGCCCTCCCCCTGCCGTCCACAAAAATCTACTGCTTCACAGTGACATCGGGCGTGACCGACATCCCCGGCCGCAACTCGTGGTTTTTATCTTCTTCGGCGAGATTGGTAAAGTTGATCCGCACCGGAATCCGCTGCACCACCTTCACATAGTTCCCGGTCGCATTCTCCGGCGGAAACAGGCTCAGCCTGGAGCCGGTCGCCCCGCCTATCTGAAAGATTTTCCCGTGGAACTTGCGTCCGCCCAGAGCGTCCACCTTGAGGATGACGGGCTGGTTCGGCTTGATCTCCGCCAACTGCGTCTCCTTGAAGTTCGCCGTCACCCACAGGTCGTTCAGGGGGACGATCGTCATCAGGTCCTGCCCCACGCTCAAGTTCGCTCCGGCCGACACGTTCTTCTTGTTCACAATGCCCGCAATCGGAGCGACGATTTTGGTGTAGCTCAAATTCAACTTCGCCTGGTCGACCTTCGCCTGGGCCTGCTGCACCGCCGCCGCGGCCGCCGCTTCCCGCGCCTGCTGCACCTTGATCTGCTCCGGCCCGTTCTGCTTGTTCTGCTGCTCCTGCTCCTTGGACGACGCAACCCTCTGCTGCGCCACCCGCACCATATCGCGCTGCGCAGCCTCATTCTTCTGCGCCTCCACCACCGCCGCCTGCGCGGCCTGCGCCGCCGCAACCGCCGCATCGTACTGCTGCTTGGAGATCACGTCTTTCTGCACCAGCGGCGTATAGCGGTCCACATCCGACTGCGCTTTCGCCGCGTTCGCCCTAGCCTGCGCAATCCTCGCCGTCGCCGCCTGCTCCTGCTGCTGCGCCTGCAAGACGCCGGCCTGGGTCCCCAGCACATCCGACCCCGCCGTGCTCACACTCGTGCGCACATTGACCGCCGTAATCGGCACATTCGACCGCGCCTGGTCATACTCCGCCTGCGCGTTGGCAAGGTTCGCTTCTTCCTGCGCCAGTGCGACCTGCAAGTCGCGAGGATCGATCTCCGCGATCAACTGGCCCTTGTCCACAGACTGATTGTCGTCGACATACACCTTCTGCACCTGCCCGGCCACACGCGAGCTCACCTGGTAGAGATCGCCGTCCACCTGCGCATCGTCCGTGTCCTCGGTAAAAGTCGAGTGCCAGTAAAACAACCCGGCCAGCACGATCAGCACCAGCACGACAATGATCGCAATCCCTTTGCGCTTCGACTTTTTCTCCGGCGCGTATTCTTCCTCGGCGATCACATGCCCGCTGGGGTCGACCAGCTTCTTTTCCTCTGGCTTATCCGTCTGTCCCTGCCCACTACTCGCCTGTTGATCCTGATCCGCCACTCTACTTGCCTCCCAAATCGTTCTTTGCCGGGACCGTCGCGCCCGAACCGTTCTGTGCCGCAATTCCTTTTACATAATCCTTGTAGTTGGTCGAAGCCACGCCCAGCGCTCGCGCAAGAGCCAGCTTCGCCACATTGTGCTGATACAGCGCGCTGATGTACTGATCGTCCGCCTGCTCGCTCGCCGACAAGGCCTGCGACACTGCCAGACTCGTATCCACGCCCGCCTTGAACCTCTGCTGCGCCTCGCTCAGAGCCTCATGCGCCAGATCGGCATTGCTCTTCGTCGCGTCCACCAGCTTCGCCGCCGACTGAATGTCCAAAATCGAGTCCCGGACATCCGCATTCACCTGCTGCACTTCATCCGACAGCCTCGCCCTGGCCTGCTCCGCCTGCGCTCCCGCCACCAGTTCATCGCCATGCGTCTTCGCAATCTGCAAGATCGGGGCCGTCACCTGCCCGGTTGCCGTATACGTCCCATGCGAGTGCGCCGGAGTCGTCCCCAGATCGCCGAAATCTCCATTGAAACTCGCCGCCGGCAACTGCTCCGCCCACGCCGCTTTCTTCGCCGTCTCCGCCGCCTTCAGAGTCTCCGCGGCAGCGGCCAAATCTTTCCGCTGCTTCAGCGCCTGTTGAAACGCCGCATCCGCATCCGGAGCGTCCAGCGCCGCAAACGGGGCCGTATCCACCAGCCGGAATTGCTGCGCCAGCGGAAGCCCGATCACCCGCGCCAGCGCCAGCTTGTCCTTCTCGAACTGGTTGGTCGTCGCAATCAAATTCTGCTGTTCGTTCTGATAATCCACCTGTGCCCGCAGGGTATCCAGCCGCGGACTCGTCCCCGCCTCATGCGCCGCGTTGGCCTGGTCCAGCGACACCTTCGACGTATTCAACTCGGCCTTTACGGAGTCGATCCGCGCCGCATCCGCCACGCACAGCAGATAAGCATTCCCAACCGTCAGCACCACCAGGTCGCGCGCATCCTCAGCCGTCAGCTTCGACGCCTCGAAATTATGCTTCGCGGCAATATAGTTTTCCAGCGCCTGTACATTCACCAAATTCTGCGTTAGATACGCCCGAAAATCCACAACCTGAAACGGCCCGATAATCGGGTTCAACCCCGGAAACTTCAACCCAAACGCCGCCAGGTTGATCTGCTGCACCTCAATCGAAGCCGCGCCGGTCACAGTCGGCAACAGCGCCTGTAGCTGCTGTAGCCTTTGGCCCTCGGCCCCTTTCTGGTTCGAAGTCTGCAACACCAGCCCGAGATTATTCTTCAACCCTCGCTGCATCGCATCGTCGAGCGTCAAATCCAGAACGCCGGCGGTCGCCTTGTCGCGCACAATACTTCCGCGAAACGACGGATCCCCCGCATTCTGCTGCGGAGTCACGTTCGGCCCGGGCTGCGCCAACTGTTGCTGCGCCTTCAACACCGACGATACTTCCCCAGACCTGCTCGCCGAGCCATTGGACGCGCCACTTCCATTACGTCCCGGCTCCGGCGCCTGCCCCCACACCGGCGGCGTCAGCAGCATCGCCGCTATCAAAATCCCCGCGCCACCCGCCGCGCGTTTTCCAATTCTGACCATATCTCCTCATGCTACATGCCGCCAGCCGGCGCCATCCCGCCAGCCGCACCCGCTTAATCTCACTTCTTCACAATTTGAGATGCGCCAGGCCGAGCCAGATATGCAAAACTTTCCGTAGGCCTGTAACCGACAACCAACAACCCAGAACCGACAACCAACAGGAGTCCCTCATGTTTCTCGGCATCGACGTAGGCACCGGAGGCACCCGAGCGGTGCTCATCGACCGCACCGGGCAAGTCCTCGGCCAGCACTCCGGCGAGCACGCCGGCATCGCCTCCGCGCACCCCGGCTGGGCCGAGCAGGACCCGGACGACTGGTGGCGCGCCACCCAGACCGCCATCCCCGGGGCCCTCATCAACGCCGCCATGAACGGCCATATGGAGCAGGTCGAGGCCCTCGCGCTGACCGGCCAGATGCACGGCTGCGTGATGCTCGACGCCGACTTCCAGGTCCTCCGCCCGGCATTGATCTGGTGCGACCAGCGCACCCAGCCCCAGTGCGACTGGCTCACGGCTCGCATCGGTGCAGAAAAACTAATCGAGCTGACCGCCAACCCCGCGCTCCCCAACTTCACGCTCACCAAGCTGCTGTGGGTCCGCGACCACCAGCCGGAAATCTTCGCCCGCATCGCCCACGTCCTCTGCCCCAAGGATTACGTCCGCTTCCGCCTCACCGGCACGCTCGCGATGGACATGCAGGAAGCCTCCGGTACGCTGCTGCTCGACGTGGTCCATCGCCGCTGGTCGCACGAAGTCGCCGAAGCGGCCGGCATCCCGCTCGCGTGGCTGCCTCCGCTCTTCGAAGGCCCGGAAATCTGCGCCCGCATCGACGCCTACGGTTCCTCCGTTACGGGCCTTGCCGAAGGCCTCCCGGTAGCCGCCGGGGCAGGCGATCAAGGCGCCGGCGCGGTCGGCATGGGCATCCTCACGCCGGGGTCGGTCTCCGCCACGATCGGCACCTCCGGTGTGGTTTTTGCTGCCACTTCGACACCTACACTTGACCCGAAGGGCCGTATCCACACCTTCTGCCACGCCGCACCTGGCGTGTGGCACGTTATGGGGGTCACCAACGGCGCGGGTCTTTCGCTCCGCTACCTTCGCGACACGTTCATGCCTCTGAACTCCTACGACGACCTGGCAACTCTGGCGGCCGATGTGCCGCCGGGGTCGGACGGGCTGCTTTGGGCGCCATATCTTTTTGGCGAACGAACGCCCCACCTCGACCCCGCCGCCCGCGCCGCCTTCGTCGGCATCACTGCGTCGCACACCCGGGCGCACTTCGTCCGCGCGGTCCTCGAAGGCGTGGCCATGTCCCTGCAAGACACCTTCACCCTATTCGCCGACCTGGGCATTCCGACCACCAGCATCCGCCTCGGCGGCGGCGGAGCCCGCTCGCCCCTCTGGCGTCAAATCCAGGCCGACGTCTACGGCCGCCCTGTCGAAGTCCTCGAAGCCGAAGAGGGCGGGGCCTTCGGAGCAGCCCTCCTCGCCGCCACCGGCATCGGGGCCTTCGCCACGGTCGCCGCCGCCTGCGAAGCCACCATCCGCCCCGCAGCCACCATTCCTCCCCAGCACGCCCCGGAAATGGCGGAAGCCTACACCCACTTCCGCAAGCTCTACCCCGCCCTCAAGCAGGTCTAACCTCCGCACCACGCCAAAATTTGTCCTCTCGACCGAAGCCGTCGCGGGCACTTCAATCTGGGTTCAGATGTGGCCATGCAGCCATTCCCGATATGCCTCGCGAACATCGTTGACATGCCAGTCGGACCGAACCTTGTCGGGCAATCCGGGGTGAGTGCTTATATCGCTGTCGGTTGGATCTCCCGCGTGCACTGGAGGCTGTGGGCGGTACTGCATCTTGAGTTGGCACTCCATGGCCGCGTCTTCGCCGAAGAGATGTGCGACGGTGAAGAGCGCTGCGTCGATGCCTGAAGAGATTCCTCCACTGCTGATGCGATTGCCGCTCCTGACGTAACGGGGATATCCGGCGGCAACGGTACAGGGAAAGAGCGCCAGAGTTTCGAGCTGCGTCCAATGCGTGGTGACCAGATGACCATCGAGCAGACCTGCCGCTCCAGCAATGAGCGCCCCGGTGCAGACCGTGCATACAAGTTTGGCGTGTTTGGCCTGCACGGCGAGGAAGTCGAGGAAGGCATTCTGTCCGAGGGGGCCCGCCCGCAGCGGCGCGATCAGGTCGGCTGCGCCTGGAACCAACAGGACATCCAGCTGGGGACAGGAGGCGAACGTAAACTCGGGAAGAATCTGTACGCCTTCGAGCGAGGTGACGGCACTGTCCTCTGCCGCAACTAAATGAAGATCGAGATTGGGCGCATAAGTGAACACCTGGTAAGGCCCGAGCACGTCCAGTGAATCGAACGTTGGATACAGGGGAATGCCTACCTTGAGTTTCGATGGAGCGCTAAGTACATTCATGCTTACTCCTGCGAGCGGGGCGCCACTAAAGCGGTATGGCCGTGGTGAGGACAGTGCGGTGAAGGAGTGATCGTCGCCAAATGTCTGGACAGCAGAAATTCGGCGACAACCGCGGTGAGCACCGATGCCGCGGCGGCATAGCTTACCCACGCAGGCGATGCCAAGAGCCGCGTTCCGAGCGTGGCAACCAAACCTGCCAAGAGCAGTCCCGAGGGCCAACGGAATCTTTGCCGCACAAATGCCGAGATCAGCAAGACAGCAATAGCCACCACAGCGACACCGATCAGTGCAGGGTTGAGAACAGCAAAAGGCAGACCGAAGAGGCTGCACAGCGCGGCCAGCACCGGCCAACAGAGGGGGCAACCTAACTTGGGCATACAGGCGACAAGCAGGGGCAGAGCGCGAGCCAGCTTCGAGGTCGCGCGGGGAACGGCGATCGGCGTGTGGTGAAGCGCAGCGGCGGTGGTCATGCGGCAGCCGCCGCGAAAGAGTTGGGGAGAACAGAGCGGCGACGCCGCCAGAAAGGCTGCGCCGGCCAGCGGGTCTCCTGATTGTGGAAAGCGCGATGCAAACGCTGAAAGCCCGCGAAGTGGGAGGCGAGCATGGACTGATAACGGGCGATGGCCACGTTGCCGTGACCGGAAAGCGCGTCGCCAGCCGCGTAAGAGGCAAGAATGCCGGAATGCAGGGCCTTGGCAATTCCCTGCCCGGCGAGCGGGTCGCAGCTTGCGGCGGCGTCGCCGGTAGCAAGCCAGTCCTCGCCACCGAGGATTTTCAGCCGAGTCGTCGAGGCGGGAGCGACGTGCTCGGCAATCGGATGAGCGCCGGAGAGGAGAGGCGCAATGTGCCGAGTTTGGTCTAGCGCGCTATGCCACGCGCTCGCTGTAGGCAGTCCCGCGGCGCGGCCGAGATCGACGTCGGTGAGCAGGCTGACCATGCGGCGGCTTTGCGGCAGCGGTGCGGTATACCACCAACCAAGGGAGCACGCTTCGATGAGGGTTTGGTGTTGGGCGGCGGGAAGTCCAGCGAAAATCCGGGCGTAAGCGGTGAGCGCGTCAAAGTGTTGCAGCGATACCCCCTGTGAGCGCGCGAAGGCGGCGCGGCGGCCAGTGGCGTCGATGACGAAGCGGGTGCGGCAGACCGTATCGCCGCCGAGGCGGAGTTGCCAACCGGCACGCGCGCGCGTCGCGGATTGAAAGCCGGCGTGGAGATGAACGATTGCGCCGTGAGCTGCGGCGCAGGCGGCGAGATGGCGATCGAAGATGTTGCGTTCGAGATGCAGCCCGGCGCCGTGGCCGGAGAAGAGCTGATGATGCTCGACGAGGACGTCGCTGCCCCATGCGGAGACCAAGCCTTCTACCGGCAACGTGGCGGAAGCGAGTGGCCCAAGCGGCACCTGTAGTTGACGCAGCATGGGCAGTGCATGAGGCGGGAGGACCTCGCCGGCCCGCGGACGCGTGTAGTCCGAAGACTCGAAGACAGCGACGCTCCATTGCGGGACGCGGTGCCGCAGCGCCAGCGCACAGGCTGTGCCCGCGGGGCCGCCGCCGAGGACCGCGATGTCGCAGGAGACGTGGCGCACGTCAGCTCACCTTGACCGCATAGAAAGAAGCGACGACGCCGGCAGGAGCGGTGCCTCCGCCGGAGGCTGAGTGTGGAATGGTGCGGACCACCGAGCCGACAAAAGCCGTGCGCTGCAGTTGTGCGGTGCTGTTGGGCCAAACCGGGACGAGCCAGCCGATGTAGTCGTAGATCCATTCTTCGCCGCCCACCAGGCCCTTGCCCTGGAAGCGCACCTGCGCGGGCGAGCCATAGCTGCGCGAGCCGTGCAGATCAAGCGACCAGCCGGAACCGCCAATCGTGCCGGTGAGCAGCTCGTGTGCAGGGTCGTCGGCGATGACGATGGTGCCTTCGCCGAACTCCAGCTTGTCGAAGTCGACGGAGCCGTCGGGATCGTTCAGCAGGCTGCGGTAGGTCCAGGTCCCTGTCCAGATATTGTTCGACATGATGTCTCCTTGATGCTCCGCGGAGCGGTTGCGCTATTGAGGATCGTGAGGGTCGGGGGTGCGTTCCACCGAAACATACTTCGGCGGGGGGTTCGGCGATGGC
>DASRLB010000427.1:0-5598 GCA_035648695.1 Acidobacteriaceae bacterium
ACCTGATGCCTTGGCAAAAATCAGTCGGCGCTCACCAAAATCCAGCCCACACATCCCCCACACACCTCAGCACACACAGCTACCCCACTCTCATCAGCAAAAAACATCACATGCTTACCTCTCGTGAGAAATGCGGGCTAATCGTGCACTAAGAGGACTTCCCTTCCATGTCGCTGCCTTTCCCCGCCTTCACCCCCGACCACATCCATCCCATCCTCGTAAACTTCACCTCCGCGCTCGTCCCCGCGTCCGTCGCCAGCGACGCCGGCGGCCGCATCTTCCGCAAGCCCACGCTCCACTCCGCCGCCTGGTGGATGCTCGTCTACGCAGCGGCAATCACCCCCCTGACCGCCCTCGCGGGTCTCTGGTGGAAGCACAAACTCGCCGACACCCTGCCACCCGCCGAGATCGCGGAACACATGTGGCTCGGTATCGGTCTCGCCGTGTCCTTCGTGATCCTCCTGCTCTGGCGCCGCAAATCCTGTCCCCCCAGCATCCCCTACTTCGCCTTCGCGGTCCTGGTCATCGTCGCTCTCCTCGTCCAGGGCGCCCTCGGCGGTCAAATGGTCTTTGGCGGATAACTAACCATTCGCATCCGTGTTTTCCAGAATCCCATACCAATAAAGGACATTCCCCGCCGCATCGCAGCGCGGCCATCCCCGGGCCCGCATCGACGCCCACTCGCCGCCTTCCGGTTTCACCCTGTATCGAATATCCATCGGCTTGCCGCTGCGCAGACATGCAAAGAGCACTTCCTTCGTATGCTCGACATCATCGGGGTGAATCGAATTGAGCCATCCATAGCCTTTCCACGACCCCAGTTGCATTCCCGTCGCAGCTTCCCATTTATGGCTGACGTCGATTGCCCTGCCTTCGGCATCGAGTATCCAGGGTATTTGCGGGTTCAGGTCCATGAGGTGCCGGAAATGCTCCTCGGCTTCGTCCCGCGATTTCTCGGCAACTCGCACCGCGGTCATATCCGCCAGCGAGACCGACACTCCGACCACCTCGCCCGCTTCGTCGCGCGCCGGCTCGTACGACAGCAAGACCGTCTTCCCTCCATTGGGCTCGGACGCAGGTTTCTCCATCTCCACCCCAAGCACCGACTCCCCATGCAGTGCCCGCCGGATAAGGGGCTCGACAATCGAAAACATCCCCGGGATCATCTCCTGCACGGTGCGTCCGAGATGCGCCGCCATCGGCGGCCCGTTCATCTCGGCGAGCCGGCGGTTCAATGTCACATACCGCATCTCGCGGTCTAGAAACGCCAGCCCCACCGGGGCCCCGTCGTACACCGCGCGCAGCTGCGCCAGTCGCGTCGCGGGCAGTAAATCGAACTCGCTCAGCGAGCGCCGATGCTGCATATTCTCCACCGAATGGCGAGCCGGTTTCCTCTCCCGCCTCGCCGCCACCACTCCGGGCAAATCCGCCGCCGGTACAGGGCGGCCATAAAACCAACCCTGTCCGTGGTCGCATCCCAGCCACAGCAACATTTCGTCCTGGTCTTCTGTCTCGATCCCCTCAGCCACCGTGACAATCCCCAGGCTCTGTCCCAGCCCCACCACCGCCGCGACGATCTTCCTGCTCTCCTTGCTCCTCGTCATCGACCCAATGAAACTCCGGTCCACCTTGAGCACATCGAACGGCAACGATTGCAGGCTCGACAGGCTGGAGTATCCGGTCCCGAAATCATCCAGCGCCAGTTCGCATCCTGCCTCTTTCAATTCGTGTGCGATCTTGCGGGCGACCTCGGTGTCCAACACCAGCGCGCTTTCCGTAAGCTCCAGGCACACGCATTTCAGCGGAAATCGGGCTTCCGCGGCGAGGTCCGATATCAACTTCGGCAGCGCACGATCGTGCAACTGCATGGCCGCGATATTGAACGCCAGCTGCAAAGGATGCGGCAATGCCTTCATCGCAGTGAACGCCTGTCGCAGCAGTTGCGCTGTCAGCTCGGAAATCCATCCGTCGCTCTCCGCCGCGGGAATAAAGTCGTTGGGACAGATCAAGCCGTCGACCGGATCGTTCCAGCGCGCCAACACCTCGAAGCCAATCAGTTCGCCCGACCGTATCGCGATCACTGGCTGAAAGAACGGTACGAATTCCCCGCTCGCCAACGCTGCACTCACGCGCTTCGCGTCAAGCCTCATAGCCGGATTCTAGTCTTATGTCCGTGCAAGTTGTGTTCCGGGCTTACATCCCGGTCTTCAGCACAATCTTCATCGAGTCCGCCTGGGGGTTCGAAGCCAGATGCACCGCCTCCGCCGCGCGCTCCAGCGGGAACCGGTGCGAGATCAACTGCGTCAGGTCCATCTCCCCCGTCCGAAAGCCATCGAACACCAGATCGATCCCCTCCTGCTGAATCGCCAGCGAAGACGAGTACGACCCCATCAGGGTCTTCTCATCCATGCACACCACCGCCGGGTCGAACGTCGTCGCGCTGTGCTGCGTGCTGGCGAACAGCATCACGCGGCCGCCGGGCCGTATGGCCTCGATTGCCGTCGCAATCAGCGCATCCGCGCTCACCGCAACCAGCGCCACATCGGCGCCCCGACCCTCGGTCGCCGCACGCGCCGCAGCCACCACGTCTCCCCGCGCGTCTATCGGATGATGCAGCCCAAACTTCGCCGCAATCGCATGACGCTCCGCATACAAATCGGACGTCAAGACAGTCGCGCCGGTCTGTCGCGCCAGCGCTGCCAGCAGTATTCCAATGCTTCCCTGCCCAAACACCAGCACCGTATCGTCGGACTCGAGCGCGAGGGTCTTGATCGCCTTGAAACACGTATTCACCGGCTCGATAAACGCCGCCTGCTCAAACGGAATGTCCTCCGGAATTTTGATCAGCCCCGCCGGCGTCACGCCGTCGCCGACGATCCAGTCCATCACCCGTATGTACTCCGCAAACCCGCCGCCCGAAGCCGCACCCAACCCAGCGGTGGTGCCCACATTCTTGTACTTCTCGCACTGCGAAAAGGTCTTCTTCCGGCAATAAAAGCAGTCTCCGCAAGGAGAGTGGTGAAACGCCATCACCCGGTCCCCCACCGCAAATCCGCGCACCCCTTCGCCGACGGCGGCAATCGTCCCGGCCATCTCATGCCCAAACACCCGCGGCGCGGTGTGCGAGCCCGTATGAATTTTCTTAAGGTCCGTGCCGCAAATGCCGCACGTATCCACCCGCATCAACACTTCGCCCGCGCCAATCGCGGGGACGTCGACCGTCTCGGTTTGAACATTGTCGATGCTGCGATAAACCGCAGCCCGCATCGTGGATGGAATCGCTTCATTCATGCTGCTTAATAGTCTAGTGGACACATGTCAAAATTTTGCAACTACGCCGCAAAGCACAACCAAATGTCTATAACCCCACCTTAAATCCGTCATCCTGAGCGTAGCGCAGCGGAGTCGAAGGACCTGCCACGCCGCCAGCACCCCCACAGCCACTCGACCCCTTCAACCACCGACCCGATTGCTGGCCAGCTTACCTTCCAGGATTACAACTGGCCCTTGCGGCTATAACCCCGTTCATCAAGCCAGTCATAAAGAGATTCCGCCAGGTTCTCCGCCGCCTTCGAACTGTGCCGGCCAAGCCGCAGCAAAGACCGCCACATCGGAGGTCGAACGGCAACATGCGCCAGAAACCGCGGCATGTGCAGTTGACCAGCCGAGTTCATAAAGCCACTGAAGTCCGGCAGCCGAGCGTCAACAGCATCTGAAATCGCCTTCATCACATAAAGCGGAATGCCCTTCGCCCGCGCCAGGCGAGCCACCGTCGCAGCCTCCATATCGACGATGCCCGCACCGTACGTAGCGGCAAGCCGGGTCTTTTCGCCGACGCCTGCAACAGCGTTTGTGGATACCAATATCGGCATCCCCTCAACCCAATGCGCCGCTCGATAGCGTTCGCCAGTCTGCGCATCGACCACGAGCGACGCACTCACCACATCACCCGGACGAAATCGCTCATCGAGCGACCCAGCCCACCCCACCGAACAGACTGCATCGATCGACGCGTGACGTTCTGCCGCGTTGAACGCCACCGTCGCACGGTCCGCGCCCATGCCTGCACAAACGGCAATCCAACACCCATCGGCGTGGCGATACTCCCAAAGCTTTACGCCGGGAGGCGCAGGGCACAGCCGCCATACGCACGCCGTCTTATGATTCACCAGCGGTTTGAGTTCTCCGGGCAACGCAGCAATCAACGCAATGTTTCCGTTCATCGATCACCAACGTGGAACTTCGGCGCATACCCGTTCGCCACGAACCACTCCACAGCCGAACGCATGGCCTCGTCCACCGGCCTCACCACAAACCCCAGTTCCCGCTCCGCCTTCGCCGAACTCGCAAACATCATCTTCTTCCCCATGCGCACGGCCTCGACCGTCGCGCGAGGCTCCTTGCCCCGCAGCTTGCCGGTAATATTCTCGTCGAAGAACGCAAACGCCATCGCCACCGCGTGCGGCACCTTGTGCTTCGGAGAAGGCAAGCCCGTAATCGCAGCTAGCCGATCGAGAATCTGCTTCAGGGTCAAATTCTCACCACCAAGAATGTACCGCTCCCCCGGCCTGCCGCGCTCGACCGCGACCAGATGCGCCCGCGCAATCTCGCGCACATCGACGAGGTTCAAACCCGTATCCACATACGCTGGAAAATTTCGATTCAAGAAATCCACTAGAATTCTTCCCGTCGGAGTCGGCTTCGTATCGTGCGACCCAATCGGCGTCGTCGGATTCAAAATCATCACATCCTGCCCCGCCCGCGCCGCCGCAATCGCCTCCTGCTCCGCCATCCACTTCGACCGCTTGTAGTGGCCGATCATGTCCGCCTCGCTCACCGGCGTCGTCTCATCCACCACAGTCCCATCCGTCTTGAAACCCATCGTCGCGACGCTGCTCGTATACACCACGCGCGGCACTCCGGCCTCCCGCGACAGCCGCAGCAACTCCCGCGTCCCCTCGACGTTCGCCTTATACATATCCGCCGGATCGGGCACCCACAGCCGATAATCCGCGGCCACATGAATCACCGCATCGCACCCCCGCAACGCAGCCGCAAACCCCTCTGGAGCCTTCAAGTCACCAAGCACAACCCCCGCCGACTTCGGCAGGTGCGAAAGATTCGAAGTAGCGCGCGCAAGACAAACAACACTCGCACCCTCATCCACCGCGAGCCGCGCCACATGCGACCCCACGAACCCCGTCGCGCCAGTAATAAAGAGCTTCACGCGCCCATCCAATGCACCACGAGTATTCCATCAGCCGCGAGGAGACGAAAGTCACGATCCCCTGTAGCCACCGGCGCATGTCTCTCCATCCCAAGTGCTGCGGCGAAGCCGTCTGCGTAAGAGATTTTGTAAATACTCTTTAGCCGGGCGGCCACATCCACATGTTCATCGCTCACCGAAACTACTTCGATCGGCAGTCGATCGAGTTGACGCAGCAGTGTGGACCCAGCAGATACATCCTTGTACTCTTTGATGGCCGAATAATAGACCTCACCCAAATTCATTCGGCTCATGCAAAGACGGATGTTTTCTCGATAGGTTGATTCGAGCAAAGACTCAAACAGTTTGTCGGCTGGACTCCTGTTATAAAA
>DASRLB010000428.1:0-5694 GCA_035648695.1 Acidobacteriaceae bacterium
CTTTCGGAGTTATGCAAATACGAGATTGAGCACGACTAGAATAGCCAGCACCGCGATGCCCAGCGTCGCGGGCTTTTGATACCAGTCCAGATGCCCTTCTTCGGGCTTGGGAGTCAGCGAATAAACCAGGCCGACAAGTTCTGGTTCGGGTCGAGGTTTGGTCGCCACCGACACCATCACAGTTACCACCAGATTGACGCTAAACGCAAAGATGGCGGTCCAGAAATTCTGCGCCATGTCGGATGGATAGGTGTGGACGACATGGATCCAGCCGCCGTGCAGGCCGGAAGCGCATCCGCCGGAATCGAAAGTCCATGATGCAGCAGCGCCGCGCCGGTGCCGGCGATGAGGCCCGTAAACGCCCCGTGTCCCGTGGTCCGCTTCCAGAACATGCCCAGTAGAAACGTCGCGAACAACGGCGCGTTGACCATGGAAAAGATAAGTTGCAGGGCGTCCATGATGTTATTAAAGTTTGTGGCTGCGTAGGCCGCTCCAATGGAGAGAATGATTCCCCCGACCGTCGCGATGCGACCCATCCATAAATAATGCTCGTCGCTTTCGTTTTTCTTGATGTAAGCCTGATAGATGTCGTAGGTCCAGACGGTATTGAATGCTGTGACGTTACCAGCCATACCGGACATAAAGCTCGCCAGCAGCGCGGTGAGTCCAAGACCGAGAATTCCCGTCGGAAAAAAGTGCAGCAACATGACCGGAATTGCAAGGTCGTAGTTATAGATCGGATTGCCGTTCGCATCGAGCGCCGGCTTTCCGCTGATAGGGTCGATCTTCGTCGGAATGATGCCGTGCGGATGCAGTTCGTCGAGCGGCAGCGGATTGCCTTTGCGATCGACCGTTGCGTGGATCGCCGGCGGCGTTCCTGCCCCGGCCATATGCGACGTCACCGTCACGGCGATCAGACCGGGGAGGATGACGAGGAACGGGAAAAACATCTTCGGGATCGCGGCGATCAGCGGCACGCGGCGTGCCGAAACTTCGGAGTCCGCCGCCATCGCGCGCTGGATAACGAGAAAATCCGTACACCAGTACCCAAACGACAGCACGAAGCCGAGACCCATCGCAAGGCCCACCCACTCGACACCGAGCGAGTTGGTCGAAGCGTGCGCCATGCCTTTCCAGGAGTGCGTCATCGTTTCGGGCAGCGTTCGCTTGATGCGTTCCCAACCGCCGACATTGCGCAGCCCGATCCACACCAGCGGAGCGAAGCCTGCGACGATGAGGAAGAATTGCGGCACCTCGTTATAGATCGCGCTGGTAAGGCCGCCAAGAAAAATGTAGCCGAGCACGATCACGGCCGACAGCAGGATCGATACGTGGAATATCCACGGGTCGGGGATGATGCCGTGGAAGAGACCGAGCGTCTGGATCAGCAGCGCCATCGCATACATGCTGATTCCGGAAGAAAAGACGGTCATCAACGCGAAGGAGAAGGCGTTGACGACGCGAGTCTTTTCGCCGAAGCGCATGCGCAGGTACTCAGGTACGCTGCGGGCCTTCGAGCCGTAGTAGAACGGCATCATGAAAAGACCGACGAACACCATCGCGGGAATCGCGCCGATCCAGTAAAAATGGCTGGTGACGATGCCGTACTTGGCGCCCGACGCGCCCATGCCAATCACTTCCTGCGGCCCCGAGGTTCGCCGAAATGAAGGCCAGGCCGCAGACCCAAGCCGGGATGGCGCGGCCCGCGAGGAAGAAGTCGTTCGACGTCTTCATGTGGCGCTTGAGCGCGAAGCCGATTCCCAGAACGAACACGAAGTAGACCAGCATGATCAGCCAGTCGATATAGCTCAGGCTCACGTTGACCCTCGGCGAAGCAGATTGCGTTCCGGCGCTTGGTCCCGGTAGTCGAGAGACAGCAAGGGGACCTCACGCGAAATCGGCGGCGAATGCAAACGCAAGATTATTGTGCAGATACCGCACGAAGAACGCAACCGGCTTCACGCAACGCGCGGCCAACCCACTCGACTAACCCCCATGACCCGGAGGCGCTATTACGTTGGTGCAGCTATGCAGCGGTCTGACAATCGCGGCGGCGTCGCACGGCACTATTCTCGAGTCAGGCTAATCTCTCAGGTCCTCGCACCGCCTCCTGGGCGAGAGTCCACGCCGCTTCCAAGGCTGAGCGATACAAACACGTAGTTGGAGTTTGCTTCCCTGCCGGCGTCAGTGTCTCAAATTGGCACAACACGCAGCTGCGAATACGCTGCGCCGATTTCACGAAAGTATAGGATGACTCGATGAATTCGATGAATATGAGCGGCCCGGCGCTACAGGGCTTTTATGACTACCGCCTGGTTGCGCTGTCGGTCTTTATCGCGCTGCTTTCGGCCTACGCTGCGTTGGACCTCGCCGGCCGCGTCACTGCTGCCCGCGGCGCGGTCCGGTTGGCATGGCTTTCGGGCGGAGCATTTGCGATGGGTATCGGTATCTGGGCGATGCACTACGTCGGCATGGAGGCGTTCTACCTTCCTGTCGCGGTGAAGTATTACTGGCCGACAGTGCTGCTTTCGATGGTGGCCGCAATTCTGGCTTCGGCGGTCGCGTTGTTTGTGGTGAGCCGTAAATCCATGGGACTGGCGGCTGCGGCGTGTGGCGCGGTCGTGATGGGCAGCGGCATCGCGGCGATGCACTACATCGGCATGGAATCCATGCGACTGCCGGCGATGTGCAGCTATTCCATTGGAATTGTGGCGCTTTCCGTTGCTTTGGCCATCATCATCTCGTTTGTGGCGCTGTGGCTTTCGTTTGCGCTGCGAGGCGAAACGACCAATACGTGGAATTGGATAAAGTTGGGCAGCGCGACGGTGATGGGCCTCGCAATCCCCACCATGCATTACGTGGGCATGGCCGCCGTAACATTCCATGCGGCGCCGCTCGCGGACGCTGACCTCACACACACCATCAGCATGTCGGATATCGGCATCGCGGGCGTCGTCGTTGTGACCTTGACGCTGCTCGGCCTTGTGATGCTTACGGCAATTCTTGACCGCCGTTTTTCACTTCAAAATCTCCAACTCCAAATGAGCGAGGAACGCTATCGGATGATGGCCGAAATGAACGCCGAGCGCGACAGCAGGGCCGCCGCGGAAGCCGCCAGCAAGGCCAAGAGCGAGTTCCTCGCCAACATGAGCCACGAGATTCGCACACCCCTCAACGGCATCATCGGCATGACCGACCTCACGCTGCAAACCGAGCTATCCATCGAGCAGCGCGACTATCTGGAGACCGTAAAACTCTCCGCCGATTGTCTGCTCAACGTCATCAACGACATTCTCGACTTCTCCAAGATCGAGGCCGGCAAGGTCGAGCTTGAAGAAGCGGACTTCAACCTTTGCGACTGCATTGAAGGGTCTGTGAAGGCGTTTGCGCTGACGGCCGACGAGAAAAGCATCGAGCTGTTGTGCGAGATACCGCCGCAGGTTCCCGAGGTTGTTGCGGGCGATTCCGGCCGGTTGCGCCAGGTCCTCATCAACCTGCTCGGCAACGCACTGAAATTCACCAGCGAGGGCGAAGTTTCGCTGCGCGTCATGCCCGAAGTCCACGAAGACACGGCCTACGTGCTGCACTTCGTTGTCACCGATACCGGCATCGGAATCGCACCGGAAAAGCTGGCGACAATTTTCGAATCGTTCAGCCAGGCCGACACTTCGACCACACGTGAGTTTGGCGGCACGGGGCTGGGGCTCACGATCTCCAGACACCTGGTCGAGATGATGGGCGGCAAGCTGTGGGTCGAAAGCGAAGTCGGCGTCGGCTCGAAGTTCCATTTCACGGTCCGCATGGCCCACGCGCAGAACGAACCTATCCCAGCGAACGCCGCGGGACGCCATCGGCAACTCGGCAACGTCAAGGTGCTGGTCGTCGACGACAACCGCACCAACCGGCGGATTCTCGACGGTCTGCTGACGCACTGGGGCATGGTTCCAACGCTCGCCTCTAACGGCGAGCAGGCGCTTGCGGAGTTGGCGAATGCCCGTATGATGGGATCGGACTACGCTCTCGTCATTACCGACATGCACATGCCGCGGATGGACGGTTTCGGTCTGGTGGACAGCCTGAAATCCAACCCGGCCACTGCGGAGATCCCCATCATGATGCTCAGTTCCGGCGCGCAACGAGGCGACGCGACACGCTGCGCGAAGCTCGGTGTCGCGGGCTACCTGCTGAAACCGGTGCGCCAATCGGAGTTGCGCGAGGCAATCGCGCGTGTGCTCCAGACGCCGGAAACCATGGAGAACACGATCGTGACGGCAACATCGTTGCTGGAAAAACGTGCGCCCGAGAGGACGCTCAACATTCTGGTCGCGGAAGACAACGTGGTCAATCAAAAGCTCGCCCGGCGGCTGCTGGAAAAGCGCGGGCACAAAGTAATGCTTGCGGGTAACGGCAGAGCGGCGCTGAAGGCGCTGGAGGCTGCCTCCTTCGACCTCGTCCTGATGGACGTGCAGATGCCCGACATCGACGGCCTACAGGCCACCGAGGAGCTGCGCCGCAGAGAGCAATTGACCGGCGCGCATTGTCCGGTAGTTGCGATGACCGCGCTGGCCATGAAGGGCGACAAGGAGCGTTGCCTCGCGGCGGGCATGGACGGCTATCTTTCCAAGCCGATACGGTCGCAGGAGCTCGATGCTGTGCTGGACTCCTACACGTCCGCGCCGCGGCCGGCGGCCCCGCCGGTGACAGCCGACTCTTCCATCAATGTCGAAGAGCTTATGGAGCGTATCGACGGCGATCGAACGCTGCTTGCCGAACTCGCGGAAATCTTCCGTGAGGAATATCCCAAACAGATCCGCCTTGCGCACGAGGCCCTTGCGGTGAATGACGCTGCGGCGATCCGCCGGATCGGCCACTCGCTCAAGGGCGCGCTCGCAAATCTTGCCGCAACCGATGCGTCGGGGCTGGCGGCCTCGGTTGAAGCGATGGGCAAATCCGGCGATCTGTCGCAGCTCAGTGGCAAGCTGTTGGAGATGCAATCGACGATGCACAACGTCGTGACGCGCCTGCAGAGCCTGACCGTGGAGACCGCGACGTGAAGATTCTCGTCGCAGACGACGATCCGGTATCCTGCCGCCTGATGCAGCGGATGTTGGAGCGGAGCGGATATGAAGTCGTCGTCGCAACCGATGGCCGCACCGCGGCGTCGGCGCTGACCGGCAGCGACGGACCGAAGCTGGCGCTGATCGACTGGATGATGCCGGAGCTGGACGGCCCCGGTGTCTGCGCCGAGGTCCGGCGCAGGCCGGACGGGTCGTATGTGTACATCCTGCTGCTGACCTCGAAGCAATCCAGCGAAGACATCGTGGAAGGGCTCGAAGCCGGAGCGGACGACTATCTGACCAAGCCCTGCAATCCTGCCGAGGTGAAGGCGCGGCTGCTGACCGGGCGGCGCATCCTGGAATTGGAGCAGAACCTCGTAGAGGCCCGCGAAGTCATGCGCTTCCGTGCCACGCACGACGGCCTGACCAAGCTGATGAACCGCACGGCCATCCTGACGCATCTCCAGCAATCGCTGGAGCGCTCGGCGCGCGACGGCGTTCCTTGCTCCATACTGCTCTGCGACATCGACCACTTCAAGCGCATCAACGACGTTCACGGACACATGGCCGGCGATGCAGTCCTGGCAACTTTCGCGACCCGGCTGCAACACGCCGTCCGGGCGGGAGATGCGATTGG
>DASRLB010000429.1:0-7263 GCA_035648695.1 Acidobacteriaceae bacterium
CGCCGCTTCTGGTGCCCGGTCTCCGGAACCACCTGCGCCACTTCCATCCGCTGCCCGTTGGAATCGATCGCCACAAACGTCAGGTACGCCGACGAAACATGCCGCAGCTTTCTTTGCCGTACATCCTCGACCATCGCCTTCACGCCCACTTCCAGCGACGTCTTGAATACGCGGTTCACGCTCGCCTTCAGGATCAGCAACTCGCCGACCTTCACCGGACTCACGAAATCCAGATGGTCCATCGAAGCGGTGACGGTGTACGTCCGCGCATGACGGCTCGCGGCCATGGCGCCGGCGAGGTCGATGAACTGCATCAGCCGTCCGCCAAAAAGCGAGCCGAGCGCGTTCGAGTCCGCCGGAAAAATAATCTCGCTGCGCTCCGATTGCGACTCCGAAACCGGACGCGCCTGTTGTTCCTCACTCATGCTTCCATTCTAATTGCCCCGTCAAATCAGAACGCGCCGATCAATTCTCAGACGGCATCTCGGCATGATCTATCACGATCACCCAGACCGGCCCCTTGCCGGGTTGCAGCTTCAACCCCATCTGCTCCTGGACCGCGGTGAACAGGGAAGGCGCAGAATCGTCGGCACTGTTATTCTGCGCATCCTCCATGCTCGTCCAATGCAACTGAAAGTCGTAGTTTCCTGCCGTCGAGGTCTTATCCACCACCGGCCGCTCCAGCACCATCGCGAACATCACCGGGATAAAAGACAGCGGCACATTTTCGCCCTTCAGTTTTCCGGGGTCCATGTCCATGGAGCCATGCTCAGGGTCCTTCGGATGAGCTGCCTGCATATGCAGGCCGCCCTTTGCCACGGTCATCTCGTACAAAGACATCACCCTCTGCTCGTAATGCACCTTCAGTTTGAACCGGTCCTCGAGCAGGCGCTGTAGCATCACCATTCGAAATGTAGGCGTGCGGCTTGCCATGGCCCGCGCCTCGAACATCATGGTCGCGGCCTTATCCAACTCCTTCAGCTTCTCCACGTTCGCCGGGTCCACCTTTGCCCGAATGTCGAACTGTTGCGTTTTCGCCCACTCCGGCGCACCCACCAGTTGGTCGTCGTTCAGTTGCCCCAACGAGAAACCGTACGCCTCGGCAATCAGCGAGCGCAGCCTTGAAGACGTAGCGGTCAAGCCGTCCGGACTGTCATGAATCGCCCACGGAGTGTCCCTGTCCGGCGCCTTGTGGATGGAAACCAGTTCGTAGGATGGAATCTTGTCAGCATCCCGGCGTGGGGTAAAACCGGCGTTTTGAGCCTGCACAACCGGCAGCGCCATCGCGCTCCACAACACTCCCGCAACCAACCCAGACAGCCGCATGACACTTTGACTATCACGTTGCGGCTGTGGGGAGCAACCGCCAGCCGAAGATTTGCACTTTACCGCCCCGGGACCAACAATGTCTCTATGGACCGTATCTCGATGCTCGCCGAAATCCTCAGCCAGAACCCCGCCGACGCCTTCGCCCGCTACGGCCTCGCCATGGCCTATGCCGCCGAGGGCCGCGAGCACGACGCTCTCGCCGAATTCGACACCATCATCGAGCGCACGCCGGACTACGTCCCCGCCTATCAGATGTCCGCGCAGCAGTTGCTGAAGGCGGGCCGTGGTGATGACGCCCGCGTTCGTCTTCAAGCGGGACTGGCTGCTGCGGGCCGCACCGGCAACACCCATGCCGCGAGCGAGATGCAGGGGATGCTCGACGAGCTTGCCTGACTGTTCCGGTACCTGACTGTTCCGGTATAGGATGCCTTATGCGAATACCATCCGCGATCATCGCACTCTGCCTTTGCAGCTCATTCTGTAGTGCGCAATCAACGGTTGACGACGCTGCGCTGCTCCGCCAGGCACGCTCAAAATACGACGCTCCCTTCGAGCGCAATTTGAAGTCCTTCGATTGCGCTGTGGACTTCAACTGGAAAAAGCATTGGGCAGAAACGTATCGCGTCGGGGATGAAGGAACGGATGAAGAAATCGAGAAGTTCGTTCAGCACCTTCCCAACCGCGTAACAGTCACGCGCGACGATGCCATCATGTCATCCGGAATGACTGAAAAGCAGGAGCACGATATGCCTCACGGAGGGATGGCTGAGGGTCTCCTGCAACACGCTGTTCGGTTCAGCTTGCGTACCTGGCTGGTCGCCAGCAACAATGCCTTGCTCCCAGCCACTGGCACACCTGTCCACTTGGAATCCTCCACCTCCGGCTACAAACTCGAATATAAGATCCAAACCTTTGACGTCGCGATGATGCTCACGCCCGACATGAATCTTCAGAGCATGGCAGCCAAAGGCTCCGATTCCGACCGCCAGGAGTTCGAGTTTCATCCGGGGCCGCAAGGGTTTCTCCTCAAATCCTGGACGATGGGGGAGGATGGAAATTTCAAGGACGGAAATCGCATGATCTTCAGCTACAGCTACCAGACTGTCGACGGCTTCCAAATCCCGGCGCAGGGGGCCGTCAATCGCGAAAGCCACCATGAGATATGGCACTACACGCTCTCCGACTGCAAAGTGACCACTGGCAAATAACCCTGAGCCGGCCTCACCGACATACACGCGAATCCCCCGACCCAGCCCCGACATCTATACTTCTAATTATGTCGTCGACATCGCTTCCACGCACGCTGGGCCAACTTCGCAACTCCGAATTCACAGCCGATCGCGTCTCGCGCTCCGTCAAGGACGAGCTTCGCGACAACCTCATCGTGCGCCTTCGAAAAATCGCAGGCACGGGCGAATCGCTCTTCCCCGGCATCGTCGGTTACGACGACACGGTCGTCCCACAGGTGGTCAACGCCCTGCTCTCGCGCCACAACTTCATCCTGCTCGGCCTGCGCGGACAGGCCAAGTCGCGCCTCCTGCGCGCACTTACGACGCTGCTCGATCCGCAGGTCCCTTACGTCGCCGGCTCCGAACTCCGCGACAATCCTTACGCTCCGCTCTCAAAATTCTCTCGCGACCTCATCGCCGAGAAGGGCGACGACACGCCCATCGCGTGGATGGACCCGCAATCCCGCTACGTAGAAAAGCTCGCGACGCCGGATGTGACTGTAGCCGACCTCATCGGCGACGTCGACCCGATCAAAGCCGCGCGCTCCGGCCACCAACTCGGCTCCGAGCTGACCATCCACTACGGCCTGCTCCCCCGCGCCAACCGCGGCATCTTCGCCATCAACGAGCTTCCCGACCTCGCCGGCAAAATCCAGGTCGCGCTCTTCAACATCATGCAGGAAGGCGACGTGCAGATTAAGGGCTACCCGGTCCGCCTCGAACTCGATGTGGCGATCGTCTTCTCCGCCAACCCCGAAGACTACACGGCGCGTGGAAAAATCGTCACGCCACTCAAGGACCGCATCGGCTCCGAAATCCGCACGCACTATCCCGAGTCGGTCGACGAAGCCATCACCATCACCGAGCAGGAAGCCTGGACCGCGCGCAGCTACGCGCCTGAAAACAACGCCATCCAGGCCATCGAAATCCCGCACTACATCCGCCAGATCGTCGAGCAGATCGCCTTCGTCGCCCGCGAAGAAAAGAAGGTCGACAAGCGCAGCGGCGTCTCGCAGCGCCTGCCCATCAGCACGATGGAGCTCGTCGTCTCCAACGCCGAACGCCGGGCTTTAATTCACGGAGAGAGCCTCGTTGTCCCGCGCGTCGGCGACATTTTCGCCGCGCTTCCCGGCATCACCGGCAAAATCGAGCTCGAGTACGAAGGCGAAATGCGCGGCTCCGACAACGTCATCCGCGAGCTCATCCGCCAGTCGGTCGCCACCGTTTTCGACGGCTACTTCGCCGACACAAATACCCAGCAAATCGAGCAGTGGTTCAACCTCGGCGGCGCGGTCGAGCTCAACGACAAGCAACCCTCCGCCGACGTGCTCGAAGCCCTCAAACAAATCCAGGGACTCTTCGAAAAACTCTCGCCGCTGCACATCAACTCGAAGTCCAAGCCCGAGGTCGCCGTCTCGGCCGCCGAGTTCCTACTCGAAGGCATGACCGCGCATAAGCGCATCTCCCGCTCCGACGCCCGCACCTTCACGGCCGGCGAAAAGAAGAAACGCAACGACGACGCCGCAACCTACGCCGAAAAACTTCGCCAGCGCGAACAGGAGCGCGAAGATACCATCCACAACCGCACCCGCCGAGGCTTCAACTAACACGGCTAACTCGCTACACAGCGAGTAGATAGTGACGGTGCATCAACGAATCGGTGCTGATATCATTTCGGTGAGGTGATTTCACATGGGAATCAATTCAAAAGCTGCAAGTGTTAGATCGATCACAACAACAAGGGATTCGGTTCGTACTCTCAACACCCTTACAACGGTAAGCAACGTGAGAAACCCTTTCGTTCCGGCAACAAGCACGACCGCCTCGCGCCCGGAGCAGTCCCAGTCAAATCAGAACAGTGACAACCAGTAAAGAGGCGATATGAAGATCGATTTCTCGACGATCTTCCTTCTCATCTTTCTCGTTTTGCCTGGCCTCTTCTCCCGTCGTAGCCAAAACTCTGTCGCTCCGAAGTCACTGGAAGATCTCGGTGCGACGGAAGAATTGGCAGAATTTGTAGTTCAGGGCCTTTCAGTTCACCTTCTTATCGCCGCCATTTGTTTTTGGTTTATGGCGCTTCTTGGGTTTTTTCGCTGGTGCGATTGGAGAGTGTATTTTAGATTGCTTGACAGCTCCGATCCAGAATTGTGGATGAAGCATCACGCGAGCGAGGCTATTTTTTGTTTCGCTGCGTATGTACTGATGACTTTTCTGGTTGGACACCTTTTGGGATTATTCATTGGAGTATGGCGCCTTCACCGCCCGGTCACATCTTATATCTGGTCTCGGTTCGACTGGATGAGACGCTTCGGAATTGCCGGATCACTGGGAGAGCGACCCATCATTTATGACGTCCTTGATCCAGAGCTAGATAAGTCGGGCAATCCGTCTATCGTGTTTGTAGAAGTCGAAATGAAAAGCGAACTTGGCTTTTACGCCGGACAAGTCAGTCGATATGCGGTCGTTAAGGATAGCGAAGCACATAAACAGATTTACATTACGGAGACATGGTTCAAGCTGCTGCGCAATGATGACTACGTGAAGGTTGATGCTGAAGGTATTCTGCTAGATTTGGCAGATGTAGCTACCTTACGAGTCAAACAGCAAAGTGCCGATGAACTAGATGCTTTAGATAGCGACGGCATCCCCGAATAAATGCTCTCGCGCCATGCCCGAACTCCCCGACATCACGGCCTACCTCACCGCCCTCACACCACGCGTTGTCGGCCAGCCGCTCGAACACCTCCGCATCGCCAGCCCTCTTCTGCTCCGCACGGCCATCCCACCCATCACGTCCGTCGAAGGCAAGACCATCCGCTCGCTCAGAAGAATCGGCAAGCGCATCGTCTTCGCGTTCGATGACGACCTCTTCCTCGTCCTGCACCTGATGATTGCCGGCCGCCTCCACTGGCGCCCCGTCAACGCCAAACTCGGTGGCCGCAACAACCTCGCCGCCTTCGACTTCCCCCACGGCTCGCTCGTCCTCACGGAAGCCGGCACAAAGCGCCGGGCGTCGCTGCATCTCGTCCAGGGCGAAGCCGCGCTCGAAGCGCTCGATCCCGGCGGCATCGACGTCCTCTCCGCAACTCCCGAAGCCTTCCGCGACGCTCTCACCCGCGAGAACCGCACCCTCAAGCGCGCCCTCACCGACCCGCGCATCCTCTCCGGGATCGGCAATGCCTACTCCGACGAAATCCTCCACGCCGCGCGCCTCTCGCCGATCACGCAGACCCACAAACTCACGCCCGAAGAGTGGCGGCGTCTCTTCACCGCAACCCGCGAGACTCTGCAAACCTGGATCGCCCGCTTCAACGCCGAAGCCAGCACCGCCTTCCCCGAAAAAGTCACGGCCTTTCGCCCCGAAATGGCGGTCCACGGCCGCTTCAACCAGCCCTGCCTCATCTGCGGTTCACCGATTCAGCGCATCCGCTTCGCCGACAACGAAACCAACTACTGCCCGACATGCCAGACGGGCGGAAAAGTCCTCGCGGACCGCAGCCTTTCACGCCTCCTCGGCAAGGACTGGCCGCGCACGCTGGACGAATTGGAAGCCCTGAAGCGCAAGTGATCTGCTACGATTCTTCGCATCGCCATTTCCCGACACTGGAGCCTCACGTCATGCGCCTTCGTCTCATCCTCGCAACTCTCGCGCTCGCCTGCCTTCCGGCCTTTGCCCAAACCGCCCCCGCGCCCAAACCGAAGCCCATGCCCGCACCCGCCGCCACCGCCGCTCCCGGAGGTGGCCCCGGCATCGTCTGGGTCAACACCGCCAGCAAGGTCTACCACTGCTACGGCGACCGCTACTACGGCAAAACGAAAGACGGCAAGTACATGACCGAAGCCGCCGCCAAAGCCATGGGCGCGCACGGCGCTCGCAACGCCACCTGCGGTAAGTGAAACCGGCGCTGCATCGGCGAATCTCACCCGCATCGAAGGCCAGGTCACCGTCCTGGAACAAGCCGCCGGGGAAATCGCCTCACGCTAAATCCGCAATAGTCTCGGAACATCATCCGCTATAAACCGCTCATCCCGATTAGACTGATGACAGGTTTCGTGGAGGCGTCATGGCCCAACCAAAACAGATCACCGCACCTCCGAGCTTCTCCACGGAGGAAGAGCTTGAGGCTTTGTTGCGCGAAGGGTTGAATTCCGGCGAGGGTGTCGAGATGACGCCCGTGGAATGGCGACGGCTCTTTGAAGAGTGTGGCGCGTCCTACGAAGAGCAGCGCAAAGCTTCGTGAAAACCGTTCGTCTGCGCCCACCGGCCCGGGCCGATATTCACAACATCCTCGACTACCTTGAGCAGGAAACTGGCAGCAACAAAATCCGGCGGCGCTTCCTCGTCGCTTTCGAATCAACTTGCCGCCTACTGAGTACGCATCCAGAGTTAGGGCGATGCGAAGACCCGGCGCCCGCGGAGATGGCAGAAGTTCGACGATTTCCGGTGGAACACTTCGATAAGTATCTCGTTTTCTACACGCTTTCACGGTCAACACTCCACATCGTGCGTGTGCTGCACGGTTCTCGCGATCTTGCGACTCGCTTTACACACGAACGCTGATGCCTAGCCCGCATTTCTCACGAGAGGTAAGCATGTGATGTTTTTTGCTGATGAGAGTGGGGTAGCTGTGTGTGCTGAGGTGTGTGGGGGATGTGTGGGCTGGATTTTGGTGAACGTCGACTGATTTTTGCCAAGGCATCAGGT
>DASRLB010000430.1:0-3271 GCA_035648695.1 Acidobacteriaceae bacterium
GCCGTGGATGCTGAACGGAGGGGACACCTTCTCCATGGGCGTGCTGGATGGGACTTTCATCAAGAGCAGGTGGGACCACTACAGCGAGCTGATGATGCTGTATTTGCTGGCGATTGGGTCGCCGACGCATCCGGTGCCGCCGGGATCATGGGACAAATTTACGCGGCCGCGGATCGTGTTCCAGGGGTTCGATTACATTGGCGCGCCCGATCCGCTGTTCGTTCACCAGTACTCGCATGCGTGGTTCGACTTTCGCAATAAACGGGATTTTCATGCGGACTATTTTGCGAACTCCATCATTGCGACGCGGGCGCACAAGGCGTTTTGCCTGTCGCTCAAGATCGGCTATACGGATGAGTATTGGGGCGTGACGGCTTCGGACTCGCAGCGCGGATATGCGGTGTGGGGCGGGCCTCCGGCGCTGGGCCATATCGATGGCACGGTGGTGCCGTGCGCGACGGCGGGTTCGCTGCCGTTTCTGCCGGTGGATTGCCTGCGCGTGCTGCGAGCCCTGCGGATGATGGGCGACCGCGTCTATGGGCGCTATGGGTTTCGGGATGCCGTACACCCGGCGGCGAATTGGTACGACGAGGATGTGCTGGGGATCGACCTTGGCATCTCGGCGTTGATGGCGGAGAATTTGCGGACGGGATTTGTGTGGTCGACGTTCATGCGGAACCCGGAGGCGGCGCGGGCGATGAAATTGGTGGGATTCCGGCAAGGCTGAGTTTGGTTCCGGCTTGACCAGCGGCCTCGTATGCATGGATCACGGCGGATACGCGGTAGGCACGAATCGACTGGGCGCGACGTTGTCGGCTTACATCTGATAGGTTGTTTGGGAGCGTGTAGCCTTCATCGACCTATGAGCAAGACTGCAACGAAACGGTATTATCCGACGCCCGCGCTGGAGAAGGGGCTCGACATTCTGGAGCTGTTCGCGGGCACGCCCGAAGGCATGACGGTGAGCGAAGTTGCGCGCAAGCTGGACCGGACTGTGTCTGAAATCTTTCGCATGATTTTGTGCCTGGAGCATCGCGGGTATCTTGCGCACTCTCCCGGCAAGGAGAAGTATCAGCTCACGCTGCGGCTGTTTCGGTTGGCGCAGGAGCATCCGCCGACCAAGCGGCTGGTGACGGAAGCTCTGCCGGCGATGCACTCGCTGGCGCAGCGGGTGAGGCAGTCGTGCCATCTGGGGATCGTGGACGGCGGGCATGTTGTGATCCTGGCGCAGCTGGACTCGCCGGAGTCGACGGGGTTCTATGTGCGGATGGGGTCGAAGGTGGACCTGATGCATGCGGCTACGGGGCATGTGATCCTGGCGCACCAGAGCGAGGATGTGCGGGAGCGCACGATCGAAGAATGGCGGCTGGAGACCAGGAAACGCAAGCCGGCCGACCTGGACCAGCATCTCGCAAAGATCGCGGCGCGCGGGTATGAGCGGCGTGCGAGCTATGAGGTTGCCGGGGTCGTGAATGTCAGTTTTCCAGTGCTGAATGTTCAAGGGCAGGCGATTGCCGGGTTGACCATTCCGTACGTGAAGCGGCTGGAGGACACGGTGACGCTGGCCGATATCGTGAGCGCGCTGCGGGAGGCGAGCCGCGAGATTTCGGAAGCAATGGGGGCGACGGTGGAAGCGGAACAGGGGACGGATTAGACGCCGTCGCGGGGTTTGTTTTTGCGGACGAAGTCGGTGTCCTGCGTGGGTACGGCTTCGCATTCGAGGGCGATGGTGGTGACGGGGGAGTCGGGTGCCTTGGCGGAGAGGCCGGTGAGGTGGACGCGGTAGGGGTCTTGCGTGACCGTAACTGCTTCCCCACTTTTCAAAAGGCGCGCGGACTTGACCCTGGTTTGCAGGCCGGAGATGGCGACGTCGGTGCCGGGCCAGAAGTGGACGTGCATGTAGAGCGTGTTGCCGGTGCGCGTGAACGAGGCGTAGTTCGAGCTGCGCGGCTGGCAGAGGTCGGACTTGTAGATGGTGTCGCCGTTAGAGGCCATCCAATGGCCGACTTCGGTGAGGACCTGGACGGACTCTTCGGGGATGGAGCCGTCGCCGCGGGGGCCGATGTTGAGCAGGTAGTTGCCGCCGTCGCGGGCACAGCTGATGAGGTTGCGGACGATGGTCTTCGAGGACTTCCAATCGTCGTCGGCGCGCTGGTAGCCCCAACTGTCGTTGAGGGTCATGCAGCTTTCCCAGGCGCGGCCGTTGGTTTCAGCGACGATGCGCTGCTCGGGTGTAGAGAAGTCGCCGGGCATGGCGTTGCGGTTGTTGACGATGATTTCGGGTTGGAGTTCGCGGACCATCGCGTCCATCTTTTCCGACTCCCAACCGGCGCGGTCGAGCGGCCAGGAGACGTCGTACCAGAGGATGTCGATCTTGCCGTAGTTGGTCATCAGCTCGCGGATGAGGCCGTGGGTGTAAGCGACGAAACGCTTGCGGGCCTCGGGGTCGGTGGCGCAGCGGGCGCCGTCGGGGTGGTGCCAGTCCATGAGCGAGTAGTAGAAGCCGACGCGCAGGCCTTCGGCACGGGCCGCTTCGACGTACTCGCGGACGAGGTCGCGCCCCGGGGCTTGTTTGGGGGCGCAGTAGTCGGTGAGTTTGGTGTCGAAGTTGCAAAAACCTTCGTGGTGCTTGGTGGTCATTACCATGTACTTCATGCCGGCGGCCCTGGCGAGCTTGGCCCAGGCGCGCTGCGAGCCGGGTTTGGGGTTGAACTGTTTGTCGAGCGCCATGTACTCGCCGATGGGGATGGCTTCGTCTTCCATCGCCCACTCGTGGCGGGCGTGCTGGCTGTAGAGGCCGAAGTGGATGAACATGCCGAACTTGGCGGCGTGCCACCATTCCATGCGGCGGACCTGGTCGGGCGTGGCGGCAAGCTGTTCGCCAGGTTTGGCGGCCTGGGCAGCGATGGGGAGCGCGGCCTTGGTGGCGGCCAGAGCGGCGATGGAAGCGCCGGTCCCGAGAAGCATTTTGCGGCGGGTAACGTTCAATGAATCCATGCGTGTTGAGTCCTCCGGCGGGTCAATCATACGTCACGAAAATTTTTATTGGTGGGGAATAGCGTTGTCAAGGGTGAAAGATCGTTTTTGCAAAAGAAAACATGGTTGGTAGCCTGTTGCATTATGGATCGGGCTTCAGATGGGATGAGACGGCTGGCCTCACCGGAAGCTAGGCTTTCGATACGCACTCGAGGGTGCAAAAGGAGACCAGCCATGAAGAAGATTAGCAAAAAGCAGAGAGCCATTGCAGCAGAGAGCAAGCCGGAGAAGGTAG
>DASRLB010000431.1:0-7063 GCA_035648695.1 Acidobacteriaceae bacterium
GCTCTACACCGATATTGGTACCAATCGCGAACTCACCCACGCGGTCAGAATTTTCATCGGTGTGCGTGTAGCTCCAGAACTCGCGCTCGAGGTCTTTGTTCGCACATTCCACGCTCGTGATGCGATTGCGACTGATGTGGATTGTCAGCGGAGTTGCGCGCAGCAGCCCATATCGCGCGCACAGAAAATCTCCCACCACGCCATCCACCACGAACACGCCATTCACTTCGCCCGGCGCCGTAAAGCATTCTCCGCCCGGCAGGTTGCCCCACTTTTCCGGGCTGATAATCCCCGAAGTCTTGAACCACTTGTAAGCCGGATTAAGGTCCGCGCGAATGTCGGTCCCCGCCGCCGTCGTCGCGCGCACATAGGTCGCCTGCCGCACCTTGTCCAGCACCACCTGGCTCAACCGGTCGACCGCATTGAAGTCCGCGCGCATGCCCTCGACCATCACCTCCGGCGTGATGTTGACCATGTGCGCATGACGCATGTGACGCCGATTGACGACATCCGTCATGTCCATCCGCGAACGCAGTTCATTGGGCTGCACCTGCACCGCAAAAATGCTCACCTGCGATGTCTCCATGTCATCGAGCACCTCGCGCGGCATCCCGTTCAGCGGCCGCTCGGCAATCTGCTCCAGCACAAACGCATTCCATGTACAGCCGATCTTTTCCAACTCCGCCGCCAACGCAGCGGCAATGCTGATGCAGCTTTCGTCGGTGATAACTGTCACCTTTTCCGCCGGATCGATGCGCAGACAGGTCGTCACGGCATTGTGCGCACCTTCACGGAATTCCGCCGGGAATTCCACTTCCCGAAGGTCCGTAATTGTCAAACCTTTCAACTCGCTCATTCAATTTCCTTCTTATATATCTAGTCCGGCGCGAGTTTCTTCGGCCATATAATCGACGACCTTCTTCAGGTCGCCAGTTTCTCGGAATACCTTAAGCTGCCGGTCCGCACCCGAGCCAGTCTCCAGCATCGTTGTGATGTAGTCGATCGCACTGCGGCTTCCAAGTTCCGGAACGACATCGTCAATAAAATTCAAGTATTCGCCGATCAACTCGCGCTCATCGACCTCCTGTTCCTTGCCAAAATCGATCAGCTTGCCATCGAGTCCGTATCGCACAGCACGGAATTTGTTCTCCATCAAAAGAGCGCGCGAATACTGGCGATAATCCATATTGCCTTCGTGCAGCTTCCATAGTTTGCAAGCCGTCGCCTGGATCAACGCCGCAATCGCGACCGTCTCCTCCGCACGCAGCGGAATGTCGCACACCCGCACTTCGACCGTATCGAAATAAGGATGCGGCCGCACATCCCACCATATTTTCTTGGCATTATCGATGCAGTTCGTTTTGATCAACAAATTCACGTAATTCTCAAACTCCGAATAACTCCCAAACGAATCCGGGAGGTTCGTCCGCGGAAAGTTTTCAAACACTTTCGCGCGATAGCTCTTATATCCCGTCTCCATCCCCAGCCAAAACGGCGAGTTAGTAGAAAGCGCCAGAATGTGCGGCAGGAAATAACGCAGAGAATTCATAATCCGGATCGCGGCTTCCTTGTCCTCGATCCCGACATGAACATGCAGTCCGAAGATGAGATTGGACCGCGCCACAAGCTGCAAATCCTCGACCACCTTGTCGTAGCGGGGGTCCGGATAGATTTCCTGGTCACGCCAATCCGCAAACGGATGCGTCGCGCCGGCCACCAGCACCAGCCCATTCTCCTCGGCCAGGTGGATCATATTGCGCCGCAGATCGTAAATATCCTCGCGCGCCTCTTCGATGTTCTCGCAAATCCGCGTGCCCACCTCGATCACCGACTGGTGCATCTCGGCCTTCACCCGCTCTTCCAGCCGCAGCTTGCCTTGCGCCAGCATCTCCGTCGCAATATGCGAGCGCAGATCCCGGCTTTCCGGGTCGATCGTCTGATATTCCTCTTCAATACCAAGTGTGAAAGTAGGTCGCACTCGTAGCCCTCTTTCTGTTCGGAGCGGCAACAGCCGTCTACCGACCGCGAATCATACGACCGATAATTGCTAGAACCGTAGTACCCAGTACAACGCCGGCGGCAGCATCATGGTTCTGAACGACAAGGTAGACGTAGGACCCGAGACAGCCCAGGAAGCTGACTGTACCGCATACCATCCCAAGGTTGGCATAGGTATTCGATCGGCGGCCCTCATTGTCGGCCAATGCAATGACAGCCTTGACCTTCTCATCGGAAAGAGGTGCGAGTTCGGAGCTGGGCGGCAGCAGATATCTATCGGGAGGCGCCATGCATTGCCTTTTCGGAAAGAGATGTCTTGCGCTCTTCATCTTCCCGCTTGAGGACTTCCATCATGGCATGAAGCGCGTGCGCAGGAATGCCCCGCAAGTCGCCGGCAACTCTTACGCCATCGCTTTGTGTCGTGCCCGGTCGAAAGACGACTGGCAGCCATTGCCCCGATTGTTCGTATGCCGGCGCGAACAGTAGAGTCGGCTCACCCGGTCTGCGCAACCTCGTCAGAAACCCGGCCATCGTGAAACCGTTCAGAAATGATTCGCCAAACACGACTGGTAAACGCATGATAGCCCCCCAACTTCATAATGCTACACCGCTGATAACCCGCTTATTACCCTTTATGCACATCATTTGGCAATGCATTTCCTGATTGACGTCACTTCGCCGCAGCTTTTTTTGCCGCCGTCCTCTTCGCAGGAGCGCTTTTCACAGCCTTCGGCTTCGCCACGCTCTCCGCCCCCAAAAAGCTCGCCCAGCGAAACTCCTGCGACTTCACCGGATTCTGCGCCTTCTTCACCGCCAGTTCCGCCACCTTATCAACGATCCACTGGAAATTCTCTTCCCCCACCGAATGCCGGTCGGCATCGGGCGCCGGGTTCATGAAGTCGATGGCATAAGGCACGCCATCCTCCACCGCAAACTCGACGGTGTTAAGGTCGTAGCCGAGCGCCTTGCACAGTGTCAGCGCATCTTTCTCGACGCGCGCCAGCAAGCCCTTCGGATAGTCCTGCGGTTCGAGCACGTAGCGCTCCGCGTGCGGCCGGCGCGGGTCATACGCCATGATGCGGACATCCTGCTGCCCCACCACATAGCAACGGAAATACTCCTTGAAATTCACCGCCGCCTGCAGCGTCATGCACAGGTCGCGCGACTGGTCGTACGCATCGAAAAACTCTTCGCGATGATGCACGTGATACACATCGCGCCAGCCACCGCCGTCATGCGGCTTCAGAAACGCGGGAAACTTTACGTAGTCGAAAATCGCGTCCCAATCCAGCGGAAACTGCAAATTCCGAAAAGATTTTTCCGTAGTCATCGGCGGATAGTATTTATGCGGAAGCAGCACCGTCCGCGGCGCCGCCACGCCAACCTTCTCCGCCAGCGCATAGTTGAAAAACTTGTCGTCCGCCGACCACCAGAACGGATTGTTAATCACCTGTGTCCCGGTCAGCACGGCATTCTTCAGGTACGACCGGTAGAACGGCACATCGTGCGATATCCGGTCGACAATCACCGCATACCCGCACGGCTTCGCCATCTCGACGCCGCCGACTTCCACAAACTCCGCCGTCACGCCATCCACTTCCATCGAGTTGATCTTCTCGACCAGCGCTCCCGGAAAAGTATTCTCCATGCCAAACAAAACACCAATCTTCTTCATCGTTCCAATCTCCCCATCGTTACAAATATTTCTGCGCCATCCGCTGCCACCACGGCCAATCGTGCCCCGTATCGTCGCCCCATACATCGAGCTGCACCGGTATGCCTTTGTCCCGTAGGATGCGCGCAAGCTGTTCGTTGTCGTTCCAGCACTGGTCATGGACGCCGGTCGCCAGCACATACGTGTTCTGCCTGTAGCGGTCCAGATACCAGGAGTCATGCATGTTCGGCAGGTACTGCGTCGGCTGGCTCATATACACATCGTTATCGTGATAGCCGTTCAAAAATCCCAGCTTGGGCAGGTCGAACGCACCGCCCATCGAAAGAAACCCGCTGAATTTATCCGGATACCGCAGCGCAATATTCACCGCGTGATACCCCCCGAAGCTGCAACCCACAGTCGCAAGCTGCGGCCGGCCATTCATCCCCCGGATCAGCGGCAGCACCTCTTCGACGATGTAGCTTTCATACTGCAAATGCCGCGCGACCCGCCAGCGCGGCGAAACGGCGCGGTTGTACCAACTCTCCGCATCCACCGAATCCACACAAAACAGTTGCAGCCGGCCACACTCAATGTTGTCGCGGACAGCATCCACCATTCCGCGGTCCTCAAACTCGAAGAACCTGCCCTGCGACGTAGGAAACACCACCGCCGGCAGACCATCGTGCCCAAAAACCAGCAGTTCCATCTCGCGGCCCAGCCGCTCCGAGTACCACTTGTGGTATTTCCTCTTCATCGTCTGTCCTCTGGTAGTCTCAAGGGTATCCTCACAAGGCAGGTTGTGTCCCCGATTTGAACGAATCGTTTGCAGAAGATGTGGAAGACTGGACGGACCCATCCGATGAATCGGAAGCCGATTCAGAGGAGCAGGACATACCGCCCGGCGACCTCGACGACGATACTCCGCGGAACGAGCTGGACGACAAGCCGCGCTACCGCTTCCTGCCCAATTTTCACTCCCGATTTCTCGCCGACGACCGCGCCCTCTCCATCTACCTCCCCGAGGCCTATCGCGCCCAGCCCCGCCGCCGCTTCCCGGTCTTCTACCTCCACGACGGCCAGAACCTCTTCGATGGCCGCACGTCCTACGTCGTCAACCGCACCTGGCGCGCGGGTGAGACGGCCGACGCCCTCACCCGCGACGGCCTCATCGAACCCATCATCCTGGTCGGCATCGCCAACACCGGCCTCCGCCGCATGGCCGAGTACACCCCCACCCGCGACCATCGCCTCGGCGGCGGCGAAGGCGGACGCTACGGCCGCCTCATTACCGAAGAACTAAAGCCCTTCATCGACCGCAAGCTCCGTACCCTCACCGACGCGCCGAACACCGGCCTCGGCGGCTCCTCGCTCGGCGGCCTCATCACGCTCGCGCTCGGCCTCGAATACCGCGACATTTTCGGCAAACTCGCAGTCATGTCCCCCAGCGTCTGGTGGGACAACCGCAGCCTGCTCGCGCTCGTCAACGAGGCCAAACCCAGGCCGCCGCTCAAAATTTGGCTCGACATGGGCACCGGCGAGGGCCTACGCCACCTCCGCGACACCGACCTCCTCCACCGCCGCCTCATCCTGCGCGGCTGGAAGGACGGCGCGGACCTCCAATACCTCCGCGTCCCCGGCGCCGTCCATGACGAAGGCGCCTGGGCCGCGCGCTTCGACCAGGTGCTGCGCTTCCTCTTCCCTGCCCATTAGCAGTAACCGGCGGGTAGCCCGGGTCTGGGGTGACCCATCTACACGACGGCTTCATCGTCGTTTAGGTGGGCATTCGCGAAGCGAACCGCTCCCGCCCATTCCCGCGCACCCTCGCCTCCCACCTTAGCCGCAAAAAGCGCGGCGAAGATGGGTCACCCCGGCTTTGGTGGGTACGGACCCAGGACAGCACACCAAAAACGCGCATCCTCAAGTCATTGCGAAATCTCCTGAAAACCGTCATACTTAATCGTTCGGTTCTTATAGGTCTGCGGGAGTCTGGTTCTCCCGGCATCCGCATTGTCCCTGGCGAGCAAAAATCCCAGCAGTGAGAGGAAACACCCCTTGTTAATGATCCGTTTGGCGCGCGTTGGAGCGCGTAAGCAGCCCCACTACCGCGTCGTTGTTATCGAAAAAGACCGCGCCCGCAACGGCCGCTCGGTCGAGGTTGTGGGTACCTACAACCCCCGCACCAACCCCGCCAGCGTCGACCTCAAGCGCGACCGCATCGACTACTGGACTGGCAAGGGCGCACAGCTCTCCGACCGCGTCGGCAAGCTGCTCGCAAAGTCGCAGCCGGCCGAGCCGGAAGCCGTTGCTGCGGCCTAGGTAACCACTTTTGTTTACTCTTTAGGTATGTCGGATCGGTACCTAAAGAGTAGTCCTTAGGTTCGTCTCTTTAGCGTACACTTGCCACATAAGCGCACTTATTTAGGTGTTTATGTGGTTTACCAGATGTTTACTATTCAGTACCACTGGTAGCCGCGCCCCCATGAGCGGGACAAACTTTGTAAGCTCCAGATCGTGACGCAAGGAAGCGACTACGAAGTCCCGTTCAAGGCAACTTCTTTTGAGGTAAGCGGATGGCTGATGTAATGGGTAACAATCCGGTGAGCAACTCTGCCACGGACATGAAAATGTTGATGACCGAGATCGCCCGGGCGCTGTGCGACGAGCCCGACGCGGTGCAGGTCGAAGCGATACAAGAGGGCGATGCAACGCTGCTGCGTTTGCGCGTCGCCCCCAACGATATTGGCAAGGTGATCGGCAAACAGGGCCGCACGGCGCGTTCGCTGCGCACCATCCTGGGGGCCGCCAGCATGAAGCTGCAGCATCGTTACGGACTCGACATTGTCGAATCCGACCACGATGGCGGGCGCGGCGAGTAGCATCTCGCCGCGCCCCAACGCTTCAAAGCGGCAATCGCCGCTACAATCGTTAGTGTGTCGTATGAATCCCCCACTGCTCCTGCGTTCGTTGCTCTCGCTCGTCTGTTGCGGCCCCAGGGACGGCGTGGCGAACTGCTCGCGGACCTGCTGACAGACTTCCCTGAACAGCTTAGCAACCCAGCCGGCGTCTACCTCGTTGCCGCCAACGTCACCGCGCCGCCAGCGTCCCCGACGCGCACCCTCGTCGAGTCGCAATGGCTGCCCACCGGCAAAAACGCCGGCCGCATCGTCGTCAAGCTGGCCGGATGCGACAGCATCGACGACGCCGAACGCCTCGCCCACATGCAGTTGATGGTCCCCGCCACCGAGCGCCCCGCGCTCGACGCCGACACCTTCTACGTCAGCGACCTCATCGGCTCGACACTCTACAATCACGAAGCCGAGCAGATCGAAACCCCAGTCGGCGAAGTCGTCGACGTAGAATTCGCCACCACCCCCGACGGCAAGACTCGCCTCCCCGACGCCGCTCCTC
>DASRLB010000432.1:0-2143 GCA_035648695.1 Acidobacteriaceae bacterium
GACTTCGATGGTGAACGGCAGGCGGACTTTGCGCGCGTCGAGGTCGGCCACCGCGGCGATCGCGCACAGGATGCCGAACACGCCGTCGTAGCGGCCGGCGTCGACGACGCTGTCCATGTGCGAGCCGGTGATGACGACAGGTGCGCCGTCGTGCGCGGCCGCGTAGCGGCCGACGACGTTGCCGAGCGCATCGTAGTCGGCCTGCATGCCCGCCGCGCGCATCAGCGCGCGTATCCGGTCGCCGGCGCGGCGATGTTCGGGCGACAGGTAGCGCCGCGTTAGGCGCTGCGGGTCCTCGCTGATCGCGCCGAGTTCATTGCATTGCTCGAGGATTCGCTCGCCGTAGGTCATCGGTCGCAATCACAGCGGATAGAGGCGATCAATCGACACTCCCGCGTGCGCGGTTCAGCGGAAATTCGCGGATGCGGGCGTCGCATTCATTCTACCCGGAGGCTACGCGCAACGTGTTCTGGCTTTGGCGAGCAGCTCGACCTGGGAAAGTCCCAGCATCTTTACATCGTCTTTACAGCCAGTCGCGCCGAAGTTACGCAACCTTGAGGCGGACACTGGAATGATGCAGGCATTGGCACAAACCTCTCGAGCGCCCGACATGATGGATCTCGTTTTCGTTGTTCTGATCGTCGCCTTTTTTGCGGCTTCCGTGGGCCTCGTGCGCTTCTGCGCCGGTCTGCGGTCCGCACCGGAGCGGACATGAACTGGGTGTACTGGATGAGCGCCGCCGCAGCACTCCTCGTGTTCGTCTACCTCATCGTCGCGCTATTTAATCCGGAGCGCTTCGAATGAATACCTCGGGCTGGCTGCAAATGGGCCTGTATGTGCTCGTGCTGCTGCTTTCGGCGAAGCCGCTGGGCAGCTACATGGCCGCCGTCTACGAAGGACGCGCGACGTGGGCGCAACGCGTTGGCGGACCGCTGGAACGCCTCTTGTACCGCAGCGCGGGCGTGGACCCGGCACGTGACATGAGCTGGATCGACTACGCAATGGCGATGCTGTGGTTCAACTTGCTGGGAGCGCTGGCGGTCTACGCGCTGCAGCGGATCCAGCTTTGGCTCCCGCTCAATCCGCAGGCGATGGCCAACGTCAGCCCGGACTCCGCGTTCAACACCGCGACGAGCTTCGCCACCAACACCAACTGGCAGGGCTACGGCGGCGAGAGCACGATGAGCTATCTGACGCAGATGGCCGGTCTCGGCGTGCAGAATTTCGTCTCGGCCGCGTCGGGCATGGCGGTGCTGGTCGCGCTGATTAGAGGCTTCGCGCGCAGGCAGGCAGCCAGCATCGGCAACTTCTGGTTCGACCTTGTGCGCTCGACCGTCTACATATTGCTGCCGCTGTCGCTGGTGCTTGCGCTGGCGCTCGTCAGCCAAGGGGTCGTGCAGACTTTCGACAAGTACCAGACCGCGTCCCTCGTTCAGCCGGTCACGTTCGATGCGCCGAAGAACGGACCCGACGGGCAGCCGCTCAAGGACGCGAAGGGGAATGTGCTGACCGAGAAGTCGACGGCCACCGAGCAGACGATCCCGCTCGGGACCGCCGCGTCGCAAATCGCCATCAAACAGCTCGGCACCAACGGCGGCGGCTTCTTCAACGTCAATTCGGCGCATCCGTTCGAGAATCCGACACCACTGTCGAATTTCCTGGAGATGCTGGCGATCCTGCTGATTCCCGCGGCGCTCTGCTACACGTTTGGAAAAATGATCGGGGACACGCGCCAGGGATGGGCACTGCTCGCGGCAATGACGCTCGTATTCGTCGCATTGCTGGCCACCACCTACGCATTGGAGGCGCCAGGCAATCCGGTGCTCGCCCATCTGGGCGTCGATCAGGTCGCAAGCGACACCAATCCCGGCGGCAACATGGAGGGCAAGGAAGTGCGTTTCGGCGTCGCGAACTCCGTGTTGTGGGCCGTCGCGACCACATCGGCCTCGAATGGCTCGGTCAATTCGATGCACGATTCATTCATGCCGCTTGCCGGAATGTTCCCGATGTGGCTGCTTCAACTCGGGGAGGTGATTTTCGGCGGCGTCGGCTCGGGTCTCTACGGGATGATCGTGTTCGCGATCGTCGGGGTCTTCATCGCCGGCCTGATGGTCGGGCGCACGCCGGAGTACCTGGGCAAGCA